>NZ_CP079203.1:4090000-4275167 GCF_019297835.1 Sphingomonas sanguinis
GTTGAAAAGTTACCGGATGAGTTGTGCTTAGGGGTGAAAGGCCAATCAAGCCGGGAAATAGCTGGTTCTCCGCGAAAACTATTGAGGTAGTGCCTCGAGCGGACACCATAGGGGGTAGAGCACTGGATGGTTGCGGGGGTCGCGAGATCTACCAATACTAACCAAACTCCGAATACCTATGAGTGATACTCGGGAGACAGACGGCGGGTGCTAAGGTCCGTCGTCAAAAGGGAAACAGCCCTGACCTACAGCTAAGGTCCCCAAGTCGTGTCTAAGTGGGAAAGCATGTGGAAATCCCAAAACAACCAGGAGGTTGGCTTAGAAGCAGCCATCCTTTAAAGAAAGCGTAACAGCTCACTGGTCTAAACAAGGGTTTCTGCGGCGAAGATGTAACGGGGCTCAAGACACGCACCGAAGCTTAGGGTGTGCACTTTGTGCACGCGGTAGCGGAGCGTTCCGTAAGCCTGCGAAGCGATCTGGTAATGGGTCGTGGAGGTATCGGAAGTGCGAATGCAGACATGAGTAGCGATAAAGAGGGTGAGATGCCCTCTCGCCGAAAGACCAAGGGTTCCTGCGCAAGGCTAATCCGCGCAGGGTGAGCCGGCCCCTAAGACGAGCCCGAAGGGGGTAGTCGATGGGAACCACGTTAATATTCGTGGGCCTGGTGGTGTGTGACGGATGGTGTGTGTTGTCTGACCTTATCGGATTGGTCAGGCTTCGAAACTGTCCCGGGAAATAGCCCCACCGTATAGACCGTACCCGAAACCGACACAGGTGGTCAGGTAGAGTATACCAAGGCGCTTGAGAGAAGTGTCCTGAAGGAACTCGGCAAATTGCCTCCGTACCTTCGGAAGAAGGAGGCCCCATGTAAGCGCAAGCTCTCATGGGGGGCACAGGCCAGGGGGTAGCGACTGTTTAGCAAAAACACAGGGCTCTGCTAAGTCGGCTTCAAGACGACGTATAGGGCCTGACGCCTGCCCGGTGCCTGAAGGTTAAGTGGAGGAGTGCAAGCTCTGAAATGAAGCCCAGGTAAACGGCGGCCGTAACTATAACGGTCCTAAGGTAGCGAAATTCCTTGTCGGGTAAGTTCCGACCTGCACGAATGGCGTAACGACTTCCCCACTGTCTCCAGGACATGCTCAGCGAAATTGAATTCTCCGTGAAGATGCGGAGTACCCGCGGTTAGACGGAAAGACCCCGTGCACCTTTACTGCAGCTTCAGAGTGGCATTGGACAAGAACTGTGTAGCATAGGTGGGAGGCTTTGAAGCATTGGCGCCAGCCGATGTGGAGCCATAGGTGAAATACCACCCTGTTGTTGTTTAATGTCTAACCTCGTACCGTGAAACCGGTACAGGGACCCTCTGTGGCGGGTAGTTTGACTGGGGCGGTCGCCTCCTAAAGAGTAACGGAGGCGCGCGAAGGTTGGCTCAGGACGGTTGGAAACCGTCTGTTAGAGTGCAATGGCATAAGCCAGCCTGACTGCGAGACTGACAAGTCGAGCAGAGACGAAAGTCGGTCATAGTGATCCGGTGGTCCCTCGTGGAAGGGCCATCGCTCAACGGATAAAAGGTACGCCGGGGATAACAGGCTGATAACCCCCAAGAGCTCATATCGACGGGGTTGTTTGGCACCTCGATGTCGGCTCATCACATCCTGGGGCTGGAGCAGGTCCCAAGGGTTTGGCTGTTCGCCAATTAAAGTGGTACGTGAGCTGGGTTCAGAACGTCGCGAGACAGTTTGGTCCCTATCTGCCGTGGGCGTCGAAATTTGAGAGGAGTTGACCCTAGTACGAGAGGACCGGGTTGAACGTACCTCTGGTGTACCTGTCGTCGTGCCAACGGCGCAGCAGGGTAGCTATGTACGGACGGGATAACCGCTGAAAGCATCTAAGCGGGAAGCCTCCCTCAAGATAAGATTTCTCAGGACGGTCGAAGACCACGACCTTGATAGATCGGATGTGGAAGTGCGGTAACGCATGGAGCTAACCGATACTAATTGTCCTATTCGCGCTTGAGAGCTCCACACCCCCACCATCAGCCCTGGGCTAGATGGCAATACGGGTGCGGTCATCAATACAGCCAGTGCACGCATCGATTTTATACCCACACACCCTCGAGCCAACCCTCGAGGGTCAGTATTCGCGGACTCTATTGCCTGGTGGCCATAGCGTCGGTGTCCCACCCGATCCCATCCCGAACTCGGCCGTGAAACCCGACTGCGCCAATGGTACTACTGCTCAAGCAGTGGAAGAGTAGGGCGTCGCCAGGCATTACAGTCCGCGAATACACACAAAACCCATTCACTCGTCTCCTCGGGCCAATCCAGCCCGGGGCGCTAAGCCCCACGACACCACGCGTGAAGCGTGCCGCCGTGCGGCTCAGCTAGCGTCGCGGGGTGGAGCAGCCCGGTAGCTCGTCAGGCTCATAACCTGAAGGCCGCAGGTTCAAATCCTGCCCCCGCAACCATCACACAACCTGCAAACACAACCGTCTCAGGATACCCCGAGGCGGCTTTCCGCGTTTCCTCATGCTCCTGATACGCCAAGGGCGGACGTGGCATTCGCCACGTCCGCCCTTTTGCTTATTTGGCCCGATCGAGCCGAAGCCCGACCAAGGTTACGCCTTCAGCCCCTTCGCCATGTTCAGATGCGCCGTCACCATCGAGATGAGGCGCGCTGGCAAAACTCTTCAACGGCGCCACGTCACCCGTCGTCGCATACGCCTTCAGCGCATCCAGCGTCTGCTGATGGCCGCGACGTCTGCGCGGCAATATACGCCGCGTCGAACGCCTTGCCATTCAGCGACCTCAACTGGTCCAGCGTCGCCTGTTGCTGCGCGTTCAGCGTCGCATCGGGGGGCAGCGCCGGGCTCATCCCGGCGGTCAGCGTCTTCAGCTTCGCGGTCGAGCCGGTATGGGCGTCGATCATCTTCTGGGCATAGGACTTCACCGAGGGCGAAGCGCCGTTCGTCAGCGCCAACCGCGACGTCTCCATCTCGAAAGCGTCTTAGCCCTTCGACTTACCATGTGCATGAAATAAAAAGACTGACCCTTCGCGACCGGCATCATCCTGTAGCATCTGCCATATGAATTAGCTGTCATAAAGACTCCGCCAGCCCGTCGAGCATCCCTTGCCAAACCTGACCAATGTGGATTAGGTTCGCGCTTATAACATGTCGCTTTCACATAAGAGAGTGAAATTGGCCGGCGTAGTTCGGCAAATGGCCTTGGGAAGCACCGGTGCGAGCGACCGGATCGATGTCAGGAGAGAGATGGATGACGGCGAATAGACGCGAGATGATCGGGGGAGCGATCGCGGCGGCGGCATTGGCACCGGCTGCGGCATCGGCGGTCACGACGGCGCGGCAGGCGACGGGGGCGGGGCGTGCGTTGAATGTACCGGCACCGGCGCGATTTACGCCGGACTGGGAATCGCTGACCTCCGGCTATAGCGTGCCCGACTGGTTCCGTGACGCCAAGTTCGGCATGTGGGCCCACTGGACCGCGCAGTGCGTGCCCGAAGAGGGCGATTGGTACGCCCGCAACATGTATATCCCCGGCACCCGTGCCTATAAGCACCATGTCAAGAAATATGGCCACCCCGCCGATGTCGGCTTCATGCAGATCCAGAATATGTGGAAGGCGGATCGCTGGGATCCGGGCCGCTTGCTCGACCTCTACAAGAAAGCGGGTGCGAAGTATTTCATGGCGCTGGCCAACCACCACGACAATCTCGACACCTATAATTCCAAATATCATGCGTGGAACACGACGCGCGTTGGGCCGCGCCGGGACATCATCGCCGAATGGGAAAAGGGCGCGCGCGCGCGGGGCTTGCGCTTTGCGGTGTCAAACCATTCCGCTCATGCTTGGCACTGGAACCAGCCCGCCTATGGCTATGATCCGGCCGGCCCGCGCGCGGGCGAGCGCTATGACGCTTATAAGCTGACCGCCGCGCAAGGGCGTGGCCAATGGTGGGAAGGGCTGGACCCCCAGCAACTCTATGTCGGTCGTCACATGCCGATGCCCGATGGCATCCGCACCGAGGCGGAGGCCAATGCCTGGCATGACGCGACCGACGGCATGTGGAACGAAGGCGTGCCCGCCGGGAATTTCGCCGCCAACTGGCTGCTCCGGGTCAAGGACCTGGCCGAGAAGTATCGGCCGGACATGGTCTATTTCGACAATTTCGACCTGCCGCTGGAGCAATATGGCCTGGACTTCACCTCCTGGTTCTACAACCAGTCGATGAAGTGGAACGGCGGACGCCTGGAGGCCGTCGTCACCAGCAAGGTGACCCCGCCGCAGCGCCGCATGGGTATCGTCGACGACGTCGAACGCGGCGGGAAGAACTATATCGAGCGCTTCCCGTGGCAGACCGATACCTGCATCGGCGGCTGGCATTACGACATCGATACCTACAATAACGATGGCTACAAGACGCCGGCGAACGTCATCCATACGCTGTGCGACGTGGTGTCGAAGAACGGCAATCTGATGCTGTCGGTGCCGATGCGTGGCGACGGCACGATCGACGACAAGGAAGAAAAGGTCGTCAACGGCATCGCCGAATGGATGGGCCGCTATGGCGAGGCCATCTATGGCAGCCGTCCGTGGAAGCTGAACGGCGAAGGTCCGACCCGCCCCAATTCGGGCAACTTCTCCGAAGGCGGGCCGAAGTCGCCCTATACGGCGCGCGACGTGCGCTATGTAACGCGAAACGGCAATCTCCATGCGCTGGTGATGGGCTGGCCGGAGGACGGCATCGCGCGGATGACCCTGCTAGGGCAGGACAACCCGACGATGGCGGGGCAGATCCAGCGGGTGATGATCCAGGGCGACAACACCCCGTTACCCTTTAAGCGCACCGCCGAGGCGCTGGAAGTCACGCTGCCCCAGGGCGCACGTCATGAGATCGGCGTCCCACTGGTGATTTCGGGCAACGGCGTCACCGCCTGACGATCGGGGAGGGGCCGCGTCGTGCGATCCCTTCGTCCAGCAGACCAAATGATAAGGCCCGGCCGTCATCGACGCGCCGGGCCTTATCATTTGGACCGTCCGGCCGTGATAGCAACCTACGCTGGATGTATGGGGCTGAGGTCGCGTCTTCCGGCCATTACGCGCTTCGAGCGAGGTGCCATCGGTCTAACCCACCCCTCCCCTTCAGGGGAGGGGCCGGGGGGTGGGGCGTTTCCGCAAACGCCGCGCCAGTGGCAATGCCCCACCCCAACCCCTCCCCTGAAGGGGAGGGGCCAAGCTCGGATCAACGCTGCGTCATCCTATTATAGTGAAGCAATCCGGAGCCGGATCGCGATGGCTTGGATTGCTTCGCTCGCCATGACGGGTGCACTCGGCACAAACGAAATCGGGGCCGGGGAGATGATCCCCGGCCCCGATCCCTGTCGCCTATGCGTCGGTCAGTTTGCCGCGCGCAGCCAGCCCACATAGCCGCCCTGGGTGCGCAGGCTGGTGTCGATCGAGTCCGTCGCACCGACCGTCCGTTCGGTACGGTCATAGGCATCGGGCTTGGCCTGATTGTCGGCCAGCGACACCAGCTTCCACTGACCCGCGCCCAGGAAGCGCAGGTCGACCTTCAGCGGACGCGCCGTGGTGCCGTTGATCACGCCCACGAACCAGTCCTTGCCGCGCCGCCGGGCAAAGCCCGCCAGGGTGCCCGGCTCGCTGCCGGGCAGGACAATCGTCTCGTCATAGACCGCCGGGATCGCCTTCAGCACGTCGAGCGCGGGGTTTTCCAGATAGGTCTTCGGGTGCCCGCCCATCGACAGATAGGGCGAGGTGAAGATGATCGCCTGCGCCAGCTCGTGCGACCAGCTGTTGCCCTGAAGCTCCTTGGTCTCGAACACGGTCGGCGTGTAATCGCCCGGTCCGACGACATAGCGGCTGAACGGCAGGATCGTGTCATGGTCGCCCGGCAGCACGCGCTTGTAGCGGGTGATGTGCCATTCATGCCCGCGCACGCCTTCGCGCGTCATGACGTTGGGCCAGGTCCGCTCGGTGCCGGTCGGCTTCAGCGCGCCGTGGAAATCGACCATCAGCTTGTCGGCCGCCGCATCGCGGGCGAAATCCTGGTACCAGGTGGCCCAGATGTGATCGGGATGCTGCGGGAAGTCGACCTTCACCCCGACGATGCCCATATCGGCATAGCGGCGCAGCGTAGCGCGGCGCTGGGCCGGATCGAACATTTCCTTGCTGTCGACCCAGACCCAGATGTCGACGCCCTGCGAAAGGGCATAGCGCGTGGTATCCTCCAGCGTCTCCCACGGGCGCTTCCACTGCGCCCATCCTTCGTCGACCAGATAATAGCGATAGCCGAGCTGCTTGGTCCAATCGACCCACTGATGCTGGTCGTCTTCCTTGGGCGCGCCGATCGCCAGCCACTGCCAGGACGATACGCCGGGGCGGATCCAGTCCGCCTTGGCCAGCGCGGCGGGCGCGGGGGGATTGAGGTTCTGGATCAACGTGGTGTTGACCAGCGTGGTCAGGTCGCGCGCGACGATGGTGACGCGCCATGGCTGGACGACGGCCTCGTCGGTCTTCCACCCCTTGGGATCGGCATAGAGGCTGCCCTGGAGTAGGCCGCTGGCGTCGGGCGTCATGCCCATGTCGCCATAGTTGACGACCGCCGCCTCGCTGATCGTCACATAATAACGGTCGATCTTGGCGGTCAGCGGCATGCCCAGCGCCTTGCCGGTCAGCTGGCCCAGCGTCTTGGTTTCGTAGATGGCTTCATAGCCGGGATCGAGCGGCGTCGCCCAGACGCGCGGGTTGGCGGCGGCGAGCTTCCAGCCCGACCGGTCCGCTTCGACCTGGCGACCGGCCTTGGCGGGCAGGCGCAGACGGACGCCGACGCCATCATCGGCGACATGGACATCGGCCTCGAACCGCACGCCGCCGGTGGTCAGCGCGACGCTGGCGATATTGGCTTGGTCGATCGCCTCGGGCTTGCCGCCGAAGAAGCGATAGCGGCTGTTGACCGACTTGCGCTGCACCGCGCCGATCTGCGCGGCATTGCCCAGTTCGACGCCGTCGACCTTCATGCCCAGCGGCGAGGGAGCGAGGATCGAGCGCCCGTCGATCGTCACGCGATATTGGAGCTTGCCGCCATCGTCCGACAGGATCGCCTGAACCTTGCCGTCCGGGCTGGCGACCGCCACCGTCTTGGCCTGTGCCCCCGATGCCGCCGCCATGGCCGCGCAGCAGGCGATCGCCCAGCCACATGTCCCCGCCCGCAACCGCAAACCCCTGATACCCGTCATGTTCCTGGCCCTCTTCTTACGGTCGGGACGGCGCATCCTGATGGCCTGTCCCGAACCTCTCCCTTCACATTTGATATTTTCATTTGTGAAACTGAAATATGATGCTTGCAAGACGCGAATTGGCTTTTTCACATTTCGTTGCAATTTTCATGAACGAAACCGCTTCAGCCGCCCGCAAAATAACGCTCCAGCCGGTCCGCCTCCGCCGGGGTGATCGCCATGACCGAGCCGTGCTTGGGCGAGGTGAAATTCGTCGCGCTCATCGGCGAGTCCGGCGCGTTGAAATGGCCGATGTCGCGAAAGGTACGGAAATCCGTCGTCTCCGAAAAACCCATATTGTTGGGTTTGGCGGCATAGACGTCGTACATCAGGACATAGGTGTCGGTGCCATGACGGCGCCAGACCATCGGCGCCTCGGTCCCGACCGCCTCCGGATCGACCTTGGTGGGGTCATAGACATAGCCGCGGTTGATATGGTCGGAGACGGCCTGGCGAATATTGCCCTTTCCGTCATCGGTGCTGAAGAACAAGTGATAGCGGCCGCCGACGCGGGTAATGTCCGCATCGACCGTGCTCTTGCCCGCACGTGGGAAGGGGAAGAGCTTTTCCGGCGCGCTCAGCTTGCGGAAAGCCGGGTCGGCATAGGCATAGACGAGGTAGTTGAGGCCGTTGCGGATGCGGGTCGAGAAATAGACCATGATCCGCCGCCGCGCCGGATCGTAGATCGCCTCGGGCGCCCAGGCGATGCCCGCGTCGCGATAGGCCGGGGATAGTTGCGTCACGTCGACCCGTGCGTGGCTCCAATGGATCAGATCGGTGCTCTTCATCAGGATCAGGTTGCGGTTGTTGCCCCAGCCATAGACCGCCTCGGGCCGCTCCCACTGGGTCGTCCGCAATCCCACCTCCCGCGCGTAGATATGGAGGTCCGTCATGGTCAGGTAGAAGGCGCCGTCCGGCCCGCGCATCAGATAGGGATCGCGAATGCCCTTCTGCGCCGCCACCACCGCGCCGGACAGGACCGGTTGGCCGTTGTTGACGTCGGTGAAGCTATAGCCGTCGCGCGACACCGCGAAATGGAGTGAATGGACGTGCTCCTTGAAATAGACCAGCAGATAGGCGCTTCGGGCCTTTTCCGGGGGCGCGGCTTGAGGGCGTGCCAGCCGCTCGACGAGTTGCAGCTGCTTGCCAGCGGGTGGTGGCGGGTCCTGCACCGTCTGGGCGAGGCCGACCGAGAGCGGCACGACGATCGCTCCGACGAGCCACGCCAGCCCGGTTGAAACTTTCACGCTACGCCTCCTGATATATCTGTTGCCGTCATGTGTGGTATACTTGTCAGGCTTTTGGCAAGGGCGAGCGCGAAAAGACGCGTGAGTTACTGGCCCGTAATGGGCGTCTAATTGGTCAGGCAAATGAGCTTTACAGCTTGCTCCGCCGGGCTAGACTGATCCGATCATCGAGGGGGCGGGCGGATGAAGCGGGCGAGGATCACGGTCATGGGCGCGGGCCTGGCAGCGGTGCTGGGCATGGCCCCGGCCGCTCGGGCCGCCGACCTGGACCTGACGCGGGCGAACCTGCTGGCGGTGGCGGATGGCGAGGGGACGGCGCGGATCGCCGCCGCACTGCTGGCCCGTGACCTGACCGCGCTGGGCGGCCATCCGGGAGCAATCGTCGAGGATGCGGGGAACTGCGCGACGCTGTGCGTCGTCATCGGTACGACCGCCTCGCCGGTGGTGCAGCGGCTCGCGCGAGAGGGCGGGGTCGACCTGTCGCCCATCACCGGCGGCTGGGAACGCTATGTCCGGGCCGGGGCGAGCGTGGCCGGGCGGCGCTATCTGCTGATCGTCGGATCGGATGCGCGGGGCGCGGCTTATGGCGTGACCGACCTGTCGCGCGCGCTGGGCGTGTCGCCCTGGGAATGGTGGGCCGATGTCACCCCACGCCGTCGCGACCGGATCACGATCGATGACGCGCCCTTCGTCTCGCTCGCGCCATCGGTCAAATATCGCGGCATTTTCCTGAACGACGAGGATTGGGGGCTGGAGCCATGGGCGGCGAAGACCTTCGACCCGGCCAAGGGCAATATCGGACCGAAGACCTATGCCCGCGTCTTCGAGCTGATGTGGCGGCTGAAGGCCAATACGCTCTGGCCCGCCATGCATTCCGTCTCAACGCCGTTCTTCGGCGATCCGGGCAATGCGCCACTCGCCCGGCGATACGGCATCGTCATCGGCAGCTCCCATGCCGAGCCGATGCTCCGCAACAATTTGCGCGAATGGGATGAGGGACAGCGCGGCGGGTTCGACTTCACCCGGCGGCCCCAGGCGATCCTCGACTATTGGCGCGAGCGGGTCGGCGAGACCAAGGGGCAGGAGGCGTTCTACACGGTCGGCCTGCGCGGCCTGCATGACGGGCCGATGCAGGGCGTGACGACCACGGCGGCGCGGCGCAGCATATTGGAGGATGTGGTCGGGCGGCAGCGTGGGCTTCTGGCCGATACGCTGGGCAAACCAGCGGCACAGGTACCGCAGCTTTATGTCGCCTATCATGAATTGCAGGAGGCGTATGACGCAGGCCTGACCCTGCCGGGCGACGTCACGCTGATGTGGACCGACGACAATTACGGCTATTTGCGACGGTTGAGTACGCCCGAGGAGCAGAAGCGGCCGGGCGGGGCGGGGGTCTATTACCACCTATCCTATTGGGGGCGGCCGCACGACTATTTGTGGCTGGGAACTACGCATCCCGCGCTGATCCGCGAGGAAATGGGGCGTGCCTGGGCGACCGACGCGCGGCGCATCTGGGTGGTCAATGTCGGTGACATCAAGCCAATCGAATATCTCTCGCAATATTTCCTGGACCTAGCCTTCGACGCCAGGCTGCTGGACCAATCGCCGCGCGAGCATCTGCGCCGCTTCATGGCCGAGCAGTTCGGCGAGGCGGAGGCGGGCAGTATCGCCGATGTGATGATGCGCTTCTATGACCTGGCCTGGCCGCGCAAGCCCGAGTTCATGGGCTTCGGCCAGACCGAATGGGTCACGCCCAACCGGCCGAGCGGTTACGTGCAATCCGATGGCGAGGAAGCCCAGGCGCGGATCGCCGCCTATCAGGCGCTTGTGGTGCAGGCGGCGGAGATCGCAAAGCGGCTACCCGAAGACCGGAGCGACGCGTTCCACGAATTGGTGCTGTATCCCGTGCGGGGTGCGGCGTGGCTGAACACACGCATTTTGTCGCTCGACCTTGCTGAACTCTACGCGCGGGATCAGCGGGCTAGCCCCAATTTCTACGTCGGTCACGCACAAACGGCCCAAGCGATGGTTGAAGGGTACACGGCGCGCTACAACGCGCTGGCCGGGGGCAAGTGGCGCGGGATGATGGACATGGCCCCGCGCCGTCTGCCCGTCTTTTCCGAGCCGATGTGGCCGAGCTGGCAGCCCTCTACTCAGAGCGGCTGCGCCACCGGGCATTGGGGCGCATGGATCGGCGATGAGAATGTCCTGACCTTCACCCGTGGCGTTCCGGCGGAGCGACCCGTGACCCTGTATCAGCATCAGCCACAGGCGACTTCATGGGCAATAAGCGACATGCCGGCGGGCCTGACCTTGTCGCAGGACAAGGGCGAGTTGAATGAGCGCGGCGGGTACGAGCAGCGGATGACGCTGCGTTATGACGGCAAGGGCGCGGTCGGGCCGGTGACACTGCGCTGTGGCGAGCAGCCGGTGGTCGTCCATGCGACCGCGCTCGCCCCGCCTAAGGTCGAGCCGGGCATGGCGATCGAGGACGAACGCCGCGTCACCATGCTTGCGCTCGCGGCGCGCTATGGTGGAGATTGGGAAGCGATCCCCGACCTCGGCAGCCAGCATGGCGCGTTGCGGGCGAAGCTGACCCTGCCGACGCGCGGCTCGGCGGCGCAAGGGACGCCCGCCACCTGGCGGTTCGCGACCATGACCGAGGCTGGCGGGACCCTGCGCGTCGTCGCGCTGCCGACGCATCCCCGCGATCCCGCGCACGGCTTGCGCGCCGCCGTCCGGCTGGACGACGGCGAGTGGCAGACGGTCGATTTCGCGACCATCGGCCGTAGTGACCAGTGGCGGCAGAATGTCCTGACCAACACCGCCGTCGTAAGCCTGCCGCTCAAGAGCTTCGCCGCCGGGGATCACCGGGTGGCGATCGTGCCGCTCGATCCCGGACTGACCCTCGATCGTGTCGAGCTGGTGCTCGATGGCGCCCGCCCGCTTTATGCGCCCCTCCCGGAGACTGCCCGATGACCGTGACCCGCCGCACCCTGATCGCCAGCGGACTGGCCGCGCCCGCGCTGGGCGAGCCCGCTCTGGCGGCGGACCGTCCCGTGATGCTCGACAGCGGCGACGCACCCGCGCCGTTCGAGGCCATGCCCGAGCCGCCCTTCGTCGGCGACCCGAGCCTGTTCCGGCTTGACGATGGCTGGCTGTTCCACAAGGGCGACATCGCAGTGCCGCCGATCCTGGGGCATGAGGAAAGCTACCAGAATGCCAAGGCCGGGATCGCGCAGGGGGCGGCGGCGGTCAGCTATGACGACAGCGACTGGCGCAGCGTCGAACTGCCGCATGACTGGGCGATGGAGGAGGTGGTCGATCCCAAGGCCAATGTCGCGCAAGGGTATCGGCGGCGCGGGATCGGCTGGTATCGCCGGACGCTGAAATTGCCGACCGAATGGCGCGGCCGCTATCTGGAGGTGCAGCTGGGCGCGGCGGCGACCAATGCCAAGGTCTGGTTCAACGGCGTGCTCGTGGCGCACAGCTTCAGCGGCTATACCGCGATCCTGATCGACATCACCCCCTATGCCCGGTTCGGCGAGGAGCTGAACACGCTGGCTGTCCGCGTCGATGCCGAGACGATGGAGGGCTGGTGGTATGAGGGCGCGGGGCTCTATCGCCACAACTGGCTGGCGGTGCGCGACGGGGTGAGCATCGTCACCGATGGCCTGCACGCCGATCCGCGTCGCGAGGGTACGGGCTGGACGGTCCCGATCGCGCTGACCGTCTCCAACATCCAGAAGACGGCGGCGACCGTGCGGGCCGAGGTGGTGCTGATCGACCCGGCGGGCCGCACCATCGGTCGGGCGGAGGCGGACGTGACCGTCGATCCGCTCAAGACCGCCGAGGCCAAGGTCACGATCCCGGTCACATCGCCGCAACTCTGGTCGGTGGACCAGCCGACCCTCTACCGGGTGGAGACGCGGCTGCTGCGCGACGGCAAGCCGATCGACGCCCGCGCCACCCGGATCGGTTTCCGCGAGATCCGCTTCGATGCAGGCACCGGCTTCTACCTCAACGGCGTGGCGACCAAGATCAAGGGCGTCTGCGTCCATCAGGATCATGCCGGGGTCGGCGTCGCCATGCCCGATGCGATGTGGGAGTGGCGCATCCGCCGGCTGAAGGCGATAGGCTGCAACGCGCTGCGCTGTTCGCACCATGCGCCCGCGCCCGAACTGCTCGATGCCTGCGACCGGCTGGGGATGCTGGTCATGGACGAGAACCGTAACTTCAACCCAAGCCCGGACTATCTCCGCCAATTGGAATGGCTGGTCCGCCGCGACCGCAATCATCCTAGCGTCTTCCTCTGGTCGGTCTTCAACGAGGAACCGATGCAGGGCACCGAGCAGGGTTACGAGATGGTTCGCCGCATGGCCGAGGCGGTGAAGCAATTCGACACCTCGCGCCCCGTCACGGCGGCGATGAACGACGGGATGTTTTCCCCGCTCAATGTGTCGGATGCGGTCGATGTGATGGGCTTCAACTACCAGCATCGCCGCTATGACAGCTTCCATGCGGCGCATCCGACCAAGCCGATGACCAGTTCGGAGGATACCAGCGCCTTCATGACTCGCGGGGTGTGGAAGACCGACATGGCCGCGCATGAGGTCAGCTCCTACGACACCGACGCCGCCGAATGGGGCCTGACCCATCACGAAAGTTGGCGGATGATCGACACGCGGCCCTTCGTCGCGGGAACGTTCGTATGGACGGGGTTCGACTATCATGGCGAGCCGACGCCGTTCGAATGGCCGACGACCAGCAGCGTGTTCGGCATCATGGATCTGTGCGGTTTCGCCAAGATGGCCTTCCACCTGCGTCGCGCACAATGGGTCGACGATGCGCCCGCCCTCGCCATCGCGCCGCACTGGACCTGGCCGGGGCGCGAGGGGCAGGCTATCCGGGTAATGGCGCTGACCAATGCCGAGACGGTCGAGCTGCGCCTGAACGGAAAGAGCTTAGGCACGAAGACGGTCGACCGGTTGGCGATGCCCGAATGGCAAGTGCCCTATAGCCCCGGACGGCTGGAGGCGGTCGGCTATCGCGCCGGGCGCGAGGTGTCGCGGACTTTGGTCGAGACGGCGGGCAAGCCGGTCGCGTTGAAGCTGGTCGCGGATCGGGGCGGGATGCTGGGCACGGGTAGCGACGTGCAGCCCTTTACCGTGATGGCAGTCGATGCCCGCGGGCGGGTGGTGCCGGATGCGGATGCGCCGGTGAGCTTCCGAGTGACGCGGGGCGCGGTGATCGGCGTCGGCAATGGCGATCCGAACGATCATGATTCCGAGGTGGTGCCCGCGCGCCGCCTGTTCTACGGGCTCGCCCAGGCGCTGGTCCGTGCCGAGGCGGGGGCGGGGACGCTGACCGTCGAGGCGACCGCGCCGGGCTTGAAACCTGCGCGCGCCGCGGTGCGCGTGATCGCCGCCGAGCCTCTGCCCGTGCTTCCTGCCACCCGGCCGGTGGCGATGCTGACCGACTGGAAGCGGAGCGACTTCACCGCGACCCGGCCCGATCCGCTGCGACGTTATGCGGGCAATGACATGAACAGCCTGGTCTATGCACGGCCCGGACGACTGGAGGGACCGGGCGAGGGCGTGTGGTCGACCTATCGCACCAGCTTCAGGCCGCGCCGCCGGGTGGCCGAGCAGGGCGGTGCAGTGGTCTTCGCCGAGGTCGTCGGGCGCGCCGAGGCCTGGGTCGATGGGGTGAAGCGGGCGGAGAAGACGGACCTTGCGGGCGCGCCGCTGATGGTGCCGTTCCCGGCCGGGGCGGGCGAGCGGCAGGTCGTGCTGGTCGTGGAGGCGGCGCCTGGTAAGGCGTCGGGATTGGGGCGGACGATTTCGGTTCGGGAGCGTTGATCCGTGCGCTTCGACTTCGCTCAGCGTGAACGGAATTCAGACCTCCGTTCAGCCTGAGCGTAGTCGAAGGCCAAGGGTCAAACCTTCAAGATGATCCCCTTGCGATCCAGCACCCACCCGAACGCGCAGCAGATCAACGTGTACACCAGCGCGCAAAGCAGCGACCCCACCGGCCCCGGTGCGATCGGCTGGAACGCGTTGAGGCCGACCCAGGTATAAAGCCCCTCGCCATCGACATGGATCAGCTCCAGCACGACGACGAGCAGCTCGGAGAACAGATAGATGGCGAGCGGATTGCGACCCAGCATCTGGAGGAAGGACCGCCCGACCTTCACGCCGCGTATCTCGACCAGCCACAGCACCGCGCCCAGCAGGATCAGGTCGATGCCGACGGTCAGCGCGACGAAAGAGCCGGTCCACAATTTCTTGCCGATCGGTAGCATCGGCGACAACAGCAGCGCCACGACGAACAGCCCGGCCCCGATCGCCGCCAGCCGCCCGACGGTCGCCGCGTGCTTGCCCCAACGCTGGATGGCCAGCCCCGTCAGATAGCCCGCGATGACATTGGCGGTCGCGGGCAGGGTGCCGAGAAGTCCCTCGGGATCGAAGCCGTGATCCTTCTTGTAAAGATGCTCCGGTCCGATCAGCCACAGGTCGAACAGCGTACCCGCATTCTTATACCGCCCGAACGCCTCGCCCGCCGGGCTGAGGCCGACCAGGATAGCCCAGTGCGCGACGACCAGACCGATCGCGACCATCACCAACTGGCTGGGCTTCAGATAGCGCGCACACAGCGCCCCCAGCAGATAGCAGAGCGCAATGCGTTGCAGCACGCCGGTCAGCCGGGTGTCGGCGAAGGGCTTGGCGACCCAGCTGCCGTCCGGCTGGTGGGTGACGAAGGGGAACCAGTACATCAGCACGCCGAGCAGGAAGATCAGGGCGGCCCGCTTGAACACCCGGCGCAGGAAGACATGTTCGGGCATCGGCCGGGTCAGCGCGAAGCTCATCGCATTGCCGACCGCGAACAGGAAGCTGGGATAGATCAGGTCGGCCAACGTGAAGCCGAACCACGGCGCATGCTGCAACTGGGTAAAGGCCCCGCCCGCGCCCGCCGTGTTGACCACGATCATCAGGAAGATGGTCGCGCCCCGGAACATGTCGAGCGAGGCGAAACGCTCGGGTCTGGCGGTCATGGTCGTCACCGGGCGGTCTCCGTCATCAGCGCGCGGGCCTCGGCCACCGGATCGGCGGGGGCGCTAGCCTTGTAGGGGCGGGGATCGGCGACCCAGGCCTTTTCCCAATCAAGCAGCCTGGCCGTGAACGCGGCATCGTCGACCGGCCGCTTGGCAAGTGCGGCGGCGCGCGCCTCGGCCAGATAACGGGTCCAGCGCGGCAGGTAATAATCGGCATACATGCCCGCCCAGGCCTTGGACGCATAATCGCCCAGATGGCCGCGCCCGCCCCAGATCGTCACCTGCGCCTTGGCATTCTGTTCGTAGGCGGTCTTTTCGGCGGGCGTATCGCCATAGGATCGCGCATCGGCGATCCAGCTGGCGAGACTTTCCTGTTGCCCGCCGATCAGATGGTCGATGGCAAGGGCCAGCGCCTTGACCCGCGCCGTCTGTCGGTCGCCGGTCGCGACATCGCCCTTCCGATAGGCGGCGACGGCGGCCTTTACACTGTCGTCCAGCGACAGGCTGGCGGCATGGCGGGTCAGGTCGACCAGATCGTAGCGATAGAGCGGGCTTTTGCCGTAAGCTGATGCGAGCTTGAGCATCGCGGCGATCCCGGCGCGTAGTTTTGCACGGTCGCCCGGTTCGGCGGGATAGGTCGGCGCATCGGCGGCGGGGCGCTTGAAGAAGAGATACGCGCCCGCCCGCTCGTTCCACCAGCGCGGGGTCCAGTAGCGGACGTCATAGGCACCCGCGACCACGTCCTGCCACGCCGCAACCATCGCCGGATCGCTCCGGCCATAGCGCGCGGCGGTGTAGCGGCTCAGCCAGGGGCCGAGACCCATGTCGCCGCCCGGCCAGGCCACGTCATAGGCATAGTCGTAGATCAGGCTGTTGCTGTGCAGTCCTTCGGGGAACATGCCGAAGCCGCGCACATTCCCGCGCCCCTTGTCGGCGAACATCGCCGCCACGTCGCGGCGATAGAAATCGGGCGCGCCATAGACCGGGTTGCTGCCGCCATAATTATGGACATAGCCGTATACCCAGTTCTTGCCGTCGAAGCCGTTCGTCGTCTTCCAGATGCCCGGATACCGGTCATTGCCGATGTCGAGGATCAGCATCTTCTCGTCCGGCACGTCGCGCAGGAAGGCGGCGATGGCGTCGGGCGTCCAGAACTTCTTGTCCGCCCCGAACAGCCAGCCCTGCATCACCCAGGTCGCGCCCGGCGCGGCGGCGGCGATCGCGGCATAGAGCCGCTGGCCATAGGCCGCCAGCCGGGCGTCGCGGACCTCGCGGGGCAGGGCGGCTGCCTTGGTCGCGGCGTCGAGCGCAGGCGTGTTGGCGGTCGCGTCGCCATAAGCGGCGTTCGCGGTGTCGCTGCCATCCTCGGCGATGGGCGGCACCATTTCGTTGAAGGCGTCGGCGAGGTAGTATTTCCCCGGCCCGTATTCGGCGGTGTAGAGTTGCAGGAAACGCTTGGCGAGCGGAGCAAACAGCGGATCGGACGGGTCGAGCCAATAGGTGCCCTCGAACCCTTCCCAGGATCGCATCTTGTAAATGCGGGCCTTGGGATTCGCCTCGGCAAAGGCCTTGGGCACATAACCCGCAAAGGCGGGCAGGATCGGCGTCATGCCCAGATCGCGCATCCGGGTCAGGATACGCTTTTGCAATGCGTGCTTCTTGTCGATCCACCCGGTCGGCAGGGGCGCGCGATAGCCCTCGATATTGCCCATGCGCTGCCACGGCAGGAAGGCGGGGCCGGAGAAATGCTGCGCCAGTTGCGCCTCGCTCAACCCCTGCTCGCGCCACAGCTGGCGCCAGACATAATCCTGCCCCTCCATGGCCAGCGGCATGTCGACGCCGTGCACCGCCATCGCGTCGATCTCGCGCTCCCAGCGGGCCCAGTTCCACCAGGGCGTGGTGTAGCCATAGGTGCAGGTGTTCAGATAGGCGCGGACATTGAAGGGAGAGGCCACCCAGCCGCTGTCGCCCGGCGTCAGGCGGGTCATCGCGCCGACCCGGTTACCCTCCCAAGCGATCGCCAGCCGTCCTAGCGCGTTCAATATCGCCGCCGCCCCGCGCACCGCCGCGACGGGCGAGGAGGCTTCGACATTCAGCCGGTCATGATCGACCCGAACGCGGTAGCGGGGATCGGCCGAGGGCCGGATCGCGACCGAAACCTGTCGCTGCGGCACGCCCAGCCGCTGGAGCGCGGCGCGCGCGGCCTGCCCGCCATCGCTTTGCGCATGGGCCATCGAGGCGGTGAGAAACAGAGTGCCGATCAGGCCGAGCGTCTTGGGATAGGTCATCACGGACTTCATTGTCCCCGGTTCATCACAAAAAGGAAGGGCGGACCATGATGGCCCGCCCTCCAGAGGGGAGGTCTAGAAGCGCGTCGACGCCGAGAGGTAGATGGTGCGACCCGTCCGGCTGGCGAGCTGGAAGGTGTTCGCGTTGGTCTGGTAGGCGTCCTCGTGCGTGTTGTTCAGGTTGATGATGCCCGCCGTGAAGCTGAGATAGCTCAGCGGATTGTAGCCCAGCGCCAGGTCCATCTGGGTGCGCGGGCGCACCACATGGGTCAGGCCGCCATTGACGAAGAAGCTCGATGCCGCATCCTGGACATAGGAGCTGCGATGATTGATCGACAGCCGGACGCTGAACATCTCGTTTTCCCAATAGGGCGTCAGGTTCCAGGTCAGCTTCGACAGGTCGCGCAGGTTGAAGCCGGTGCCGATCGCGCTGGCATCGGTGTCGACCACGGTAACGTTGCCGACCGCGCCGAAGCCCTTGACGGGCAGGATCGCATCAAAATTCTGCGACGCGCCCAGCTCCAGGCCCTTGATATGGATGACCCGGTCGTCGTTCAGCACCCGGCTGAAGCTGTAATCAGTCTTCAGGTCCGCCGACTGGCAATCGCTGACCACGCCGTTGAGTGCGACGCCGTCGAACGAGCCGGGGCAGTAGAATTGGGTGAAGGTGCCGTTCTTCACTGCCTTGTAGAAACCGGCCAGCGTGATCGAATTACCCTTGCCGTGATAATATTCCAGGCTGACGTCCAGCTGGTTGGCGGTCAGCGGCTTCAACCGGCTTTCGCCCTGCGCGACCGAGACGCTGGGGCGCAGGCTGGTGGTGACGCGGGTGATGGTGTCGGCCATCTGCGTCTGGCTGTTGAGCAGCGGGCGGACCAGAACCTTGGCGGCGGCGATGCGGGCGACGAGGTGAGGCGTCACGTCCAGTGCGAAGCTCGCACTGGGCAGGACGTTGCCATAATCCTGTACGACATGCTGCTGGCCCAGAAGGGTCGCGTCGCTGCCGGTGCCGTTGGTCAGGCTGCTGGTGACGTTCTGATGGGTATGTTCGTAGCGGACGCCGACATTGCCACGCACCGGCAGATTGAAGATCGTGCCGTCGATGTTCGCCATCGCATAGACCGCCGGGATATAGCGGTCGACCTTGTAGGTGTTGGGCCAGTCGGGCGTGTCGGGCACGGTGATGCCCTTGTCGCGCAGGATTTGCTGCCACAGCGGCGCATTGACCGACAGGAAGCTGCTCGGGATCGCCATCGACCCGCCCAGGAAGTTGTTCACCAGCACGCCGGTCTTCGACAGGTCCGGGATCCAGGCGAATTCGGGGTAGGTGACGGGGTCTGTCACGTCGGCGTCGCGGTCGTGGCGGTACGCCTTGGTATCGAAGCTCTCGTGGTGATATTTCGCGCCGAAGACCAGCGCCTTGATCCCGTGCCAGTCAAGATCCTGGGTCAGGTCGGTCTGGACCGCGCGGTCGCGGGCCGACTGGATATGCGTCGCACCGTCGACAAAGGCGTACCAGGTGCGGTTCGCCATATTGTAGATCGACCCGTCGGTCAGGCTGGCGGTGTTCCACTTGACGTTGAACGGATCGGAAATGTCGAGCTGGCCGCCATTGGCGAAGCGGACCTCGTCGATGGTCGCCCATTCGTACAGCTTGGCATCGCCCTGGGTGTAATGGCCGATCGCCTTGATATGGGTGGTGTCGGTCGGGCTCCAGTTGACCGTGCCGGTATAGGCCTGGGTCTGGAGGTTGCGCAGTTCGGGCTGGTCGTTGTTGTCGACGTTGAAGTTGCTGATATTGATATTGTTCGCGACGCCGTTGGCCGTGCTGTTGACCGTCACCGCCGAGGCGGCCCAGCGGCCGAACACCATCTGGCGCGTGTCGTAGCGGGTGTGGTCGCGTGAATATTCGCCCTGCAACAGGACCTCGAAATTGTCCTGCGGCTTCCACTGGATCGCGCCGCTGCCCATCAGCTGCTCGGTATCGCGGTCGATCCGGCGATAGCGGAGATTACCCGGCACCTGCGCATCGGAGGCGCCCGCCACCGTGCCCGGCTGATACCAGTTCTTGATGAACAGATAGTCGCCGCGATCCTTCAGCTTCTGATAGCCGACGTCCAGCATGACGCCGATCGTGTCGTCGGCGAAGCGCTTGATATAGGCGGCGTTGACCTTGGGCGTCGCGGCCTTGCGATAGTCGGAATAATAGCCCTTGATGCCCGCGATGAAGCTGGGGCCCTTATACGCCAGCGGCTTGACCGTATCGATGTTGACGGTGCCCGCCAGGCCGCCCGTGTCCATGTCGGCGGTGGGCGACTTGATGACCTGGATCGCGCTCGCCAGGTCGGTCTGGATGATGTCGTAGCGGAAGCCGTCCTTAAAGTCGGCGCTGGCGAAGGTCTGGCCGTTGATCGTGGTGCGCGCATATTGCGGGCCCAGGCCACGGATGCTGATCGTCGAGCCGCGACCGTTGATGTTGGACATCTGGACGCCCGCGATACGCTGGATCGCCTCGGTGATGTTCTGGGCGGGGAACTTGCCGATATCCTCCGACGAGATGCCGTCGGTGATGCGGATGTCGTTGCGCTTGGCGGCGAGGGCGGAGGCGATGCTCTGGCGATAGCCGGTGACGGTGATCTCGTTCTGGGCATCGGCCCCGGCAGTATCGGTCTGCGGCGTCGCCTGCGCGGCATCGGCGGCGGCGGCGATGCTCGTAGTCGAGGCGGCGGCGGGGTCGCTGGTCTGTGCCATGGCGGGCGCGGCGATCATCGCCGAGGCGGCCCAGGCCGCGGTAAAGGCGGTCGTCTGAAGCAGGCGTTTGCGCCGGAGACGCGACGCGTCGTGGCACGGTGACATGGTCATGCTCTTTCCCTCCCTCTGATCCCCGCGCGGGCACATCGCGCCGGGCTTCCCCGAGACTTTGCCGGAAAGGACATCGGCGGCCGGCGGAAAGCAGGGGGCGTCGGCAGCCGGAACGGGGTGAGCGTTCACGGACCGGGGTCGGCCGTCTCATCTGCTGCGTCGGGACGCGGAGCCTGTCCGAAGTCCATCGTCATGATAGCCGCCCGACCTTTGGGTCGTGTGCGGCGACTATGCCGATAGACCGAATATTTCTTCCTGCATCACGGTGTTGTAATCTTATGGTATTATCGGTGACATGGAATGGTCATGCCTGTCAACGGGGGGCAAAGGGGTTTCACACAGAAATTGGTCAGAACAATGCCTGGCTGAAAAGAATCCATGAAATTCAAAGGCTTGAAATCATGAATATTTTGTCATGCTCCGTCGAAGCACGACAACACAGCAAAGGCGACCCAGTGCAAACGCCAAAGTGGCAAACATTTTCAAAGCCGAGTCTGGATTGGTATTGCGCTTATTAGTTGGGCCAATTGGCCTGCCGGGTTCCTTCGGGCCGCGCCACACGGATGGTCCGTCCGTCATCCCTGACAGACAGGTCGAACAGCGCACCGATCAGCCTCAGGCTTTCGACCGGCGTGTCCAGCCGGAAGCGGCCGTTGAACGTCTCGTCGGCCAGCGCCGGATCGGCCAGCCGGATGGGCCGTGCGCTATAGCGACCGAGCCGGGCGACCGCATCGCCCAACCGGATCCGGTCGCCGCTCAGCCAGCGATCCTGCCATCCCTGATAGCGGGCGATGTCGAAGTCGTGCACGACGATTCGCCCCGCACCCGCCTCCGCCCAGTGGCCGCCGGTCACGACCACCGCCGCCTGACCCGGCACGGTCAGCCGCACCCGCCCGCGATAGACGCGCAGCTCGCTATGCCCTGCGCCGCGATCCACGCTGAAATTGGTGCCCAGCGCGACCATCTGTCCCTCCGGCGTGGTGACGGCAAAGGGGCGGGCGGCGTCATGGCGAACCTCGAACCGCGCCGCGCCGCTTTCCAGCGTCAGGTCGCGGCCGCTGTCCGAAAAGGCGATGGCGACGCGGGAGTCGGCGTCCAGCGTCATGTCCGACCCGTCGGGCAGCGCCACCTGACGCTGCTGCCCGACCGTGGAGGCATAGACCCGCTCGACCGTCCCGTCCGGGGTCACGATATGCCAGACGACCGGCACCGCCACGACAGCGGCCAGCGCGGCGGCGAGGCCGACCGCAACCCGGCGACGGGAGCGCATCGTCTCCGATGCGGCCCAGCGGCGCGGTCGTGCGCGGGGAAGGGGCGGGGGAGGCGCAACGTCGCGCGTGGCCTGCTCGACCACATCGAAGAGCGCCGGATCGCCGAGCAGACGCACCATCCGCGACAGAGCCGCGCGGTGCCCGGGGGCCGCGTTCAGCCAGGCGCCCAGATCGGCCCGCGCCTCGGGCGACAGCGTGTCGAGCCGGTCGGCCCAGTCTGCGGCCTGCTCCAGCATGGTGTCGCGATCCGTCATGCGAGGCGACCTCCGCGTACGGGCAGGTCGTCGATGCAGCCGTCCAGATCGATCATCGCGCGGACCAGATGCTTCTTCACCGCTTCGATGCTGAGGCCCATGTCCTCGGCGATCTGCTGGCGCGACTTGCCCTCCAGATGCCGCTCGACAAAGACCGCGCGGCGTCGCGCGGGCAGGCGCGACAGGGCGGCCTGGAAACGGTCGTAACGCTGGCGATAGTCGAGGATCTCGTCGGCCAGCGGCAGGGCGCAGGCGAGTTCGGGATCGACCGGCGCGTGGTTCTCGCTCCCGCGCCGCCCGCGATTGTAGATGACCGAATCCGCCACGCGAAAGCCATAGGCGAGCGGCTGGTCGATGACCTGCTTCCGCTCCTGCTCGATGACCCGCATGATCGCCTCCTGCACGATATCCTCCGCCTGTTCGGGTTCGCGGATTCGCCTGCGGACATAGGTCAGCAAACGCTCGCGCCCCTCCGCGATCCAGGCGTTCGCGGCGGTCATTCGGTCCCGTTCAGGAAGAGCCGGTTGCACCGCATCCGGGGACAATCCTCATCGAAAAAACACCGCGCCAGCCCGTGACGGGCCGACGCGGCACAGGTGCCCTTGATATCCTGCACGGGCCGGACATCAAGGGCGTTCGGGGGGCTGGATCAGAAGGTGACGCGGACACCGCCCAGCAGCGTCGAACCCGAACGGGTCACGACGTACAGACGCCGGGTGCTGTTCGAATATTGCCGCTCGCGCTGATTGGTCAGGTTGATGCCGTTCAGCGTCAGCTGGACGTTCTTCGTGACGGAATAATGCGCCGACATGTCGACATAGACCGTGCCCTCGAACCCGGTCACGTCTTGGTCCGGCCCGAGCGCGGTCAGCACCGGCGAGGCGCTGAAGATATAGCCGCTGCGGTAATTGGCCGAGACGCGGGCGTCGAATGCCTTGTCCTGGTAATAAAGGGTCGCGTTGGCGTTGTACTTGCTCAGCCCCTCCAGCGTGGTCGGGATGCTGCCCTGATAGATTTTCGAATAGTCCAACCGCGAGTCGACATAGGTGAAGTTCACCGCCGTCCCCAGCCGGTCGAAGGGCGCGGGCAGGAACTTGAAGTCGGTCTGGCCGGACAGCTCGATGCCGAACAGGTTGGTCTTCGCCAGGTTGACGGGGCGCGAATAGCTGTCGACCACCGTCGATCCGGTCACGCCCGGATAGAGATTGTCGGGCAGGCCCGTCTGCGAATAGGGCACGTTGTTGACCGTCTGGGTCGAGATATAGCCGTCCAGGTTCTTGTAGAACAGGGCGGCGGCGACATAACCGACCGAGCCGAAATAATATTCGGTCGAGATGTCATAGTCGTTCGACTTGTAGGGGCGCAGGTTCGGGTTGCCGATCGACACGGTGACGTTGCCATTGTCGTTCGTCACCGACCCGTTGACCGCCAGCGCGCCCAGTGCCGGACGGTTGATGTTCTTCGACGCGGCGAAGCGCAGCATCAGGCCCCGGTCCAGCTCGAAGATCAGGTTGGCGGCGGGCAGCACGCCCTCATATTCACCGCGCACCGTAACGGGACCGACATTGGCCGTGCCGTTCGAGGTGACATTGGTGCGATAATAGCGCGCACCGATATTGCCGCGGAACGGGATGCCGCCCAGGATATGGTTCCAGTCATACTGGACGAAGGCGGCGCTGGTGCGCTCCTCCACCGCATACACGCCGATCTTGTTGGTCAGATATTGCGACCGGTCGATTCCCAGCGTCTGGAGCATCTTGGGGAAGTTGACGATCGTCCAGTCCTGGCCCGAATAGCCGGTATAGGTCTGGGCATAGGCGCTGGGGTTGGCGTTGACCTTGCCCGACACGAAGCTGCTGGTCAGGATATTGTCCTGCTCGGCATAATAGCCGCCATTGGCGAAGCGACGCCATTCGCCGCCCATGCTGATCGTGTCGTCGGGACTGAACTTATAGTCGAAGCGGCCCTTGACGTTGTCGAACGCCGAATCTTGGAAGGTGTTGTTCGCGTACAGGCGCTTGGCGTGCCAGAAATTGGGGTCGGCCGTGTTGAACTTGTAGGTGTTGACCAGCGAATAGGTGCCGCCGCGATAGTCGGAGGTGACGTCGCCAAACCCTTCGAGGGTGAACTTGTCGTTGACCGGCATGTCGTAGCGCGAACGCTCGACACCGCCCAGCCAGGTGAAGGTCAGCCCGTCGACCAGCTCTGCGTCGCCGCTGAGCACGACCTGCTTGAAGACGTTCTTGGTGTTCTGGACGCGGGTTTCGGTCGACGCCTTGCCGCCCGACACGTCGAGATAGGTCACCTCGTTACGGTCGTTCCACTGGATCGCGTTGACGCGCGAGTTTGGATAGACGGTGCCCGCAAAGGTCTCGCCGCCGCCCAGCCAGGTCGAGCTGCCGCCGCCGCGCGAGGCGAGGTGGGTCTCGAAACGGTCGCCCTTGAACTGGCCGTACAGCCCGTCGAGCGTGACATGGACCTTGTCGGTCGGCGCCCATTGGATCGACGAGGTCAGGCCGATCCGCTCCTGCTTGCTGTCCCACACAGACAGACGGTTGCCGCGCGCGAACAGCAGGTCGCCCGAATTGATCTTGGCCTGCTCGGCGGCGGTCAGGGCGCTGATGTTGCTGCCGTTCGCGCGGTTGCGGCGCCAGCGATAGGTGTCGAAACCTTCCTCACGGGTGTTGCGGCGGCTGTAAGCACCCGACACCAGGATGCCGAAATTGCCCCAGTTCTTGGAGATGAGGCCGGTCAGGCGCGGCTGGAAATCACGGGTCAGCGTGTTGCTGCCGCCCTGCGCCGATAGCGCGATCTTGGTGCCCTTATAGTCGAACGGGCGTGCGGTGAAGAGGCCGACGGTGCCCGCCAGACCGCCCTCGGTCTGCTGCGCCTGGTACGACTTTTCGACATCGACATGGTTGAACAGTTCGGCGGCGAACAGGTTGAAGTCGAAGGCGCGGTCGCGCGTCGTCTGGCCCCGGCTGTCCTGCGGCGAGTCGACATTGCCCAGCACTTCCATGCCGTTCAGCTGGACGCGGGTGAAGTCCGGACCCAGACCGCGCAGGGAGATGCGGCGCCCTTCGCCCGCCTCGCGGTTGATCGCGACGCCGGGCAGGCGCTGAAGTGCTTCGGCGAGGTTCAGGTCGGGGAAGGCGGCGATGTCGGAGGCCGAGATCGAGTCCTTGATGATCGTCGCGTCACGCTTCGAGTTGCGCGCCTGCGCCAGGCTGGTGCGGTATCCGGTGACGACGACATCTCCCCCTTCGTTGGTCGCACCGCCGGTGGCCTCGGCCACCTGTTCGGCCTGATCCTGCGCCAATACCGGCTGCGCGACAAACAGCGCGCTCGACGCCAGCAACAGCGTCCGCTTCGTTCCCATCACTTCAAACCCCCAAAAGACAAATGGCTCGTCCCGCCATAAGGACGATCGCGGGGAAGACGGGGGTTGCGCCCAAACGGGGACAAGAATTTTTGTAAAAGTTTTAAGACATTTATGGCGTTTTTGTTACAGCGACGCGTCGCTTGTCTTGGACGTTGAAAGTTTTGAAAGACCCTGTCCCCGATAGGCGACCGATCGGCTCTTGGGGGCAAGGGGCCAAGTCTTGGAAAGGGATGGGTAACATGGCGAAGCGGACATGGCGGTGGGGGCTGGCGGCATCGATGGCGCTGGCCGTCGCGATCCCGTCAGGTGCGTCGGCGCGCGAGACGGCGGGCTATCTCGCGGCGGGCGAGGGGCTGGACCTGGCGGCGGTGCTGCCGGGGCCGCCGACGCCGGGATCGCCGCGCGCGCTGGCCGACGCGCGCGCCTTTCGCGACAGCCGCGCGCTGAGCGGCATGGCGCGCTGGCAGCAGGCGACGGCGGATGTCTCCAGCGATTTGGGCGAGCGTTTCGCCACCGCGCTGGGTTTCCGGCCCGACTGGACCAAGCTGCCCGTCACCCGGGCGCTGTTGGCGAAGTTCGATGCGGATCGCTCGGCGGCGATCGGGTCGGCCAAGGCGCATTGGCAGTCGAAGCGCCCCTTTATCGGCAGCGACCTTCCGATCTGCGAGCCGCGCAGGCCTTCGCTGATCGCCAATGGTGACTATCCCTCGGGGCATACCGCGCATGGCTGGGGCTTCGCGTTGCTGATGGCCGAGTTGCTGCCCGATCGGGCGCAGCCGATCCTGGCGCGCGGGCGGGATTATGGTGACAGCCGCTGGATATGCGGCTCGCACAGCCAGAGCGCGGTCGAGGGCGGCTATATGGCGGCGAGTGCAGTGGTCGCGCGTGAACATGGAAGTGCGGCGTTCCGGCGCGACATGGCGGCGGCCGCCAAGGAGCTGGCGCGCTACCGGGCTAAAATCGCCAGTCCGCGCTGAGCGAGACGACCCGGCCCTGCTGTGCGCGGACGGTGACGACACCGCCATTGTCCCCGGCACGGACTTCGCCGCCCAGCGCGTCGCCCTGCATGATCGCGATCCGGTCGAACAGGTTCGTCGCGCGCAGGCGAAGCGTCAGTGCCTCGGTCGCGTCGAAACGCGCGCCCATATTCACCAGCGCGAAGCCGGGCAGCGCCAGAGTGTTGGCATCGTCGGCATAGCGCCGTCCCATCGCCGACAGGTCGCCGTCCAGCGTGACGCCGGTGCCGGGCAGGGCGGCGCTGGCCGACAGGCTGGCCATGATGCGCGGCACCCGGCGGGGGATGCGGCCGCTCAGGTCCATGACCGTCACCGCGCCGTCGGTCAGGCTGGCGATGCGATAGGATTGCAGGCGCGGGTCCTGCCATGTCACCGTCGCGCGTAGCGACAGGCCGGGCAGGGGGGCAGCCCCGGCTCCGACCTCCAGCCCGATGGTGCGCGCCGCCGCCTGATACGCCCCCACCCGCACCGCGCCGGTCGCCGGATCGAGCGACAGGTCGGGCAGTGCGATGTCGGGGAAGCGGCTGGCGAATAGCGTTGCGTCGAGGCCGGTGGTGCCGCGTCGCCAGATCAGCCCCAGCTCGGCCTGTTCGATGGTCAGCGCGCGGGGCTGGTCACTGCCGCCGATGCGGAACACGCCCGGATCGGGCAGTCGCATCGCACGGGTGGCGCGGGCGAACGCGCCCAGCCGGTCGCTCGCCCGCCAGTGGACGGCCAGCGTCGCGGCGGTGCGGGCGATACGCTTTGCCGGCGCGTCCGACAGCCCCGATCCGACCGGGATCCGGTCGTCGGCCAGGGTCGTGGGATCGCCGCCATCAATGACCCTGGGACGCTCGACCACCGCCGATAGCGCCGCCCGCTCGTGCCGCAGGCCCCAGTCGAGCCGCCAGCGCGACGCCAGCTGCCATTCGTCGGCGGCATAGAGCGCGATCATATGCTGGCGCCCCTGCACGGCCTCATAGGTCGAACCCGTGCTGAGCAGCCCGTCGTCGGTCGCTCGCCCCAGCACCTGCCCGCTGGCATCCAGCGCGACCAGATCGAGACGCCGCCCCTGCTCTCGCGCCTCCAGCAGCGCACGGGCGACGGCCCGCCGAAAGTCCCAGCGATAACCGACGGCATAAAGCCCCAGCGTCAGGTCGTGATGCCCCGCCGCCTCCAGCGCATGGGCATAGGACAGGTCGATAATGGCTTCGTTCAGCCGGGTATCCGCCGCCACCGGGTTCAGCACGACGACCCGGTCGTTGCCGGGCAGCGGGGCAAAGGCGCTGCCGTCGAGGTGGCGCAAGACGACCTGTGCGGTGGCGGGAAAGGCGGCGGTCAGGCGCGGCAGCGCGTCGGCGATGGCCTGTGCCGCCGGGATCGCGCCACCCGACGAGGACAGCGCATAACGCTCGGTTCGCGAGGCACGGTAATGGGCGCGCAGGTTCAGCACGCCGCCCGCGACCGGCTGAGTCCAGGCCAGCGAGGGCGTCACCATGCGGTTGCGGTTGTTGCGTCCAAGCGGCCGGTCGCCCAGCGCCGCAAAGCGCAGCCGGGTCAGCTCCGGCCCCAAAAAACTGCCTCGCCGGGGATCGAAACCGGGCAGCGGCGTGATCCGCCTGCCGTCATATCGCATCGGAAAGGACGAGATGTTGAGCGTGTCGTCGTCCAGCCCATGCACCGCCAGCGATAGTCGCCCGCCGCCCCCCAGATCATGGTCGGCCCGCACCCGCAGCTGTCCGCCGCCCAGCGTCGAGGCGATACGTCGAACCGTCGGATCGCGCGCCACCGATCCCCCCGCGATCACCCGCCAGCCGCCGCCGACCGGCCCGGTCGCATAGCCTTCCCAGAGGATCAGGCCATAATCGGTCGTGGTCGCCCGCATTTCCCCGCCCGCCCGGTCGCGGGGTGCGCGGGTGCGCAGGTTGAGTACGCCGCCCGGCGCATTGCTCGCGAAGATCGCCGAGGGACCGCCGCGTACATAGTCGCTGCTCTCGATCATCAGGTCGGGGCGGACGAACTGGTCGATATCGGTCCAGGGCAGCGTGTCATGTTGCACCGGCAGGCCGTCCTCCTGCACGGCGATCGCCTGATAGCCGTCGAGCGGAATGCCGCGCACCCGGATGGTGTTGGCCGCCACCCCGGCCGAGGTATCGACCCACAGGCCGGGCAGGCCGGACAGCAGCTCCGCCAAGCTCTGCGGCGGGCGTCGCGCCAGCTCGACCGCGTCGAGGTGCGAGGCGGAATAGCTGCGCTCCAGCTCGCCCTGCACCATGGTCCCGCGACGGCCGCTGACGATCACGTCGGGGCCGGTCATCGGGTCTTCGGGCGGCGGCGCGGGACGAGTGTGCGGAGGCATCGCGGGCTGCATTGGACCGAGGGCGCGCACGACAATGCCGCCCGCGATCCGGCGGCAGGACAGACTGGCGGGCGCACACCAGCGAGCGAGCGCGGTCGACAGGCGCATCCGCCCCCGGAGCGCGGGCGAGCGGCGTCCGGCCAGATCGCCCGGCCGCGCCACCAGCGCCTCACCCGCCTGACGCGCCAGCCGATCCAGCCCGGCGCCCACCGGCTGGGCGGGAAGATCGATGGGGAGCAGGGGGTCACCTTGCGCGGCGACCAGCGCCAGCGCGACGAGCATCGTCATGGCCGCCCCCCTGGCGGACCGGAAATCATTCGTCCCCTGCCGTTCCTATCGCTACCAAATCAGCGTCTTGCCGCCGCGCCCATAGGCGGCAATTGTGTAGGCCGCATGTCACTGGCAAAAGTCGTTTCAAATGATACTAAAGGCGTCGACGGAGGATGACATGCAGGATGCGATGACGCAGTGGCAGTTCTGGATCGATCGCGGTGGCACGTTCACCGACGTGGTGGCGCGTCGACCGGACGGGAGCGTGGTCACGACCAAGCTGCTGTCCGAAGACCCGGATCGTCGCTACGACGCGGCTGAGGCCGCGATCCGGCAGCTGACTGGCGTGGGCGACGGGCCGCTTCCGGCGTGCGGCGTCCGCATCGGCACGACCATCGCGACCAACGCGCTGCTGGAGCGGCAGGGGGAGCCGGTGCTGCTGGCGATCACGCGCGGCTTCGGCGATGCGCTGGCGATCGGTTATCAGGACCGGCCCGACATTTTCGCGCGCGACATCCGCCGCGCGCCGCCTCTGTTCGCCGAGGTCGTCGAGATCGACGAGCGCGTGACGGAGAATGGCCAGGTCCTGACCCCGCTGGACCGCGACGCGGCAGCGGCGGCCTTCGCACAGGCCCATGCGCGCGGGCTGCGCTCGATCGCGATCGTCCTGATGCATGGCTGGAAGCATCAGGCGCATGAGCTGGCCCTGGCCGAACTGGCCGAGGCGGCGGGCTTTACCCAGATTTCGGTCAGCCACCGGACCGCACCGCTGATCCGGCTGGTCGCGCGCGGCGACACGACGCTGGCCGATGCCTATCTGTCCCCGGTGCTGGACCGCTATGTGCGGGGCTTGGAGACCGGGCTGGGCGAAGCGGCGGCGGGCGGGCTGTTGTTCATGCAGTCGAGCGGCGGGCTGGTCGCGGGCGATCGTTTCCATGGCAAGGATGCGCTGTTGTCGGGACCTGCGGGTGGGATCGTCGGCATGGCGCGCACGGCGCAGGGTGCGGGCTTCGACCGGGTAATCGGCTTCGACATGGGCGGCACCTCGACCGACGTGTCGCTGTTCGCGGGCAGCTATGACCGGCGCTCCGATGCCGTGCTGGCGGGGGTGCGCGTGGCGGTGCCGATGATGCGGATCGATACGGTCGCGGCGGGCGGCGGGTCGATCTGTCATTTCGATGGCGGGCGGCTGCTGGTCGGCCCGGCCTCGGCGGGGGCGGAGCCGGGACCGGCCTGTTACCGGCGCGGCGGGCCGCTGACCGTCACCGACTGCAACATGATCCTGGGTAAGATCCAGCCGGGGCACTTCCCCGCGCTGTTCGGCCCGGACCGCAACCTGCCGCCCGACCGCGCCGCCGCCGAGCGCGCGCTAGGTGAATTGCTCGATCAGGTCGAGGCGGCGACCGGCGAACGGCTCGACCCGATGGCGGCGGCCGAGGGTCTGGTCGCCATCGCGGTGGCCAGCATGGCGCGGGCGATCCGCGCCGTCTCGGTCGCGCGGGGCGAGGACCCGGCGTCTTATGCGCTGGCCTGTTTCGGCGGGGCGGGCGGGCAGCATGCCTGTCTGGTCGCCGATGCGCTGGGCATGGCGCAGGTGCTGATCCATCCGCTGGCGGGCGTGTTGTCGGCGGTCGGCATCGGCCTGGCCGATCGCAGCGTGGTGCGCGAGGCGACGGTCGGCCTGCCGCTGGGCGACGATGCGCTGGAGGCGGCGCTGGCCGATCTCCGGGCCGCCGCCATTGCGGGGCTGGCGGAGCAGGGCGTCGATCCGGCGGCGGTGCGACTGAGCGTGCTGGCGCAGCTTCGCTATGCGCGCAACGACCAGACGATCGGGGTGCCTTGGGACGGCGCGCACGCGATGGCCGAATCCTTCGCCGAGGCGCATCGCCAGCGCTTCGGCTTTGTCGGCGAGGATGCGCTGGTCGTCGAGCAGTTGCGGGTCGAGGCGATTGTGGGCGACGAGACGCAAGATCTGCCCGCACCCGTGCTGGCCGAACGAACCGCCGATCCGATCGACCGGGTGGCGATGTATCTGGCAGGCGCGCGACATGAGGTGCCGGTCCACCCCCGACAAGGGCTGGCGGCTGGTGCGGTGCTGGCGGGACCGGTGCTGATCATCGATCCGGTGTCGACCGTGGTGGTCGAGCCGGGCTGGCAGGCGCGCGTGCTGGCCGAGGGCACGCTGCTGCTGGAACGCGTCGCAGCCCGGCGCGCGCAGGCGGCGGAGGAAAGCGTCGATCCGGTCCGGCTGGAAATCTTTGCCGGTCTGTTCATGGGTATCGCCGAGGAAATGGGTGCGGCGCTTCAGCGGAGCGCGGCCTCGGTCAATATCCGCGAGCGGCTGGATTTCTCCTGCGCGATCTTCGACGCCGAAGGTGGGCTGGTCGCCAATGCGCCGCATATTCCGGTTCATCTGGGATCGATGGGCGAGAGCATCCGCACCGTCATCCAGGCGCGCGGCGACACGATGCGCGAGGGGCAGGTCTATGCGCTGAACGACCCCTATCGCGGCGGCACGCACCTGCCCGACATCACCGTCATCATGCCGGTCTTTGCGGGCGGCGAGGCGCCCGCCTTCTTCGTCGCGGCGCGTGGGCATCATGCCGATGTCGGCGGCACGACGCCCGGCTCCATGCCGCCCGACAGTCGGACGCTAGCGGATGAGGGCGTGGTCTTCGACGATGTGCTGATCGTCGAGGACGGCGCGATGCGCGAACAGGCGATCCGCGATCTGCTGGCCAGCGGCCCGCTGCCTGCGCGCAATATCGACCAGAATATCGCCGATCTCGCCGCGCAGGTCGCCGCCTGCGCACGCGGCGCGGACGGGCTTCGCCAACTGGCCGCGCAACAGGGGCAGGGCGTCGTCACCCGCTACATGGCTTATGTCCAGGCCCATGCCGAGGCGATGGCGCGGCGGATGATCGCGACGCTGTCGGACGGCCGCTTCCGCTACGCGCTGGACGACGGCGCGGTCGTTGCGGTGCGCGTGACGATCGATGCCGAACGGGGCAGCGCGACGATCGACTTCACCGGCACCAGCGAGCAGCGGCCGACCAACTTCAACGCGCCGCTGGCGGTGACGCGCGCCGCCGTCCTCTATGTCCTGCGCCTGCTGGTCGACGAGGCGGTGCCGCTGAACGAAGGGTTCCTGCGTCCCGTCACGCTGATCGTGCCGGAAGGATCGATGCTGAATCCGCGCTTCCCCGCCGCCGTGGTGGCGGGCAATGTCGAGGTCAGCCAGGTGGTGACCGACACGCTGCTGGGTGCGCTGGGAGCGATGGCGGCCAGTCAGGGGACGATGAACAACCTGACCTTCGGCGACGACAGCTATCAATATTATGAGACGATCGCGGGCGGCGCAGGTGCGGGGCCGGGGCATGACGGCGCCGATGCGATCCAGACGCATATGACCAACAGCCGGTTGACCGACCCGGAGGTGCTGGAGACGCGCTATCCGGTGCTGCTCGAACAATTCGCGATCCGGCGCGGGTCGGGTGGCGGGGGCGAATGGCGAGGCGGCGACGGCACGATCCGCCGCCTGCGCTTCCGCCAGCCCCTGCGCGCCGCGATCCTCAGCAACCGCCGGGTCGTGCCGCCCTTCGGCCTGAACGGCGGCGACGCGGGGCAGTTGGGCCGTAACCGTGTCGAGCGCGCCGATGGTCGCGTGCAGGATCTCGCCTCGACCGCCGGGATCGATATGGGCGAGGGGGATGTGCTGGTCATCGAGACACCCGGTGGCGGTGGCTATGGGCGGGGGACGCGCTGATGTGGGTGCTCGCCGGGATCGTCGTCATCGCGGGCGGCTTCCTGCTGCGCTTCAACCCGCTGCTGGTCATCATCGTCTCGGCGCTCGTCACCGGCTTTGCGGCGGGGCTGGATCCTGTGCGGATCGTCGCGACCTTCGGCCATGCCTTTAACGAGACGCGTTATGTGACCGCGATCTATATGGTCCTGCCCGTGATCGGCCTGTTGGAGCGGCGGGGGCTTCAAGCACGGGCGCGGGCTTTGGTCGGCGGGCTTCGCGGCGCGACGGCGGGGCGGCTGTTGACCGGCTATCTGCTGTTCCGGCAGGTGACGGCGGCGCTGGGGCTCACCTCCGTCACGGGGCCAGCCCAGAGCGTCCGCCCGCTGGTCGCCCCGATGGCGGAGGCCGCCGCCGAGCGTCAGGGGCGCGCGCCCGAGGACGCCGAACGGGTCAAGGCGATGGCGGCGGCCACCGATACGGTCGGGCTGTTCTTCGGCGAGGATATCTTCCTGGCGGTCGGATCGATCCTGCTGATGAAGGGCGTGCTGGAGGGCTATGGTATCCTGCTGGAGCCGTTCCAGCTGTCCGTCTGGGCGATCCCAACGGCGATCGCCGCCTTCGTGATCCATGGTTCGAGGCTGTGGTGGCTCGACCGGCGCCTGTCGCGGGGCGGCGCGCGATGATCGGGCTAAACCTGGTCTATGCGGTGGCGGGGATCGTCTTTGCGATTTTTGCGCTTCTGTCGGCGCGTGACCGGCGTTTCGCTAATGCGGCCTTTTATGCGCTGATCACCGTGTCGTTCCTATTCGGCAACAGGCTGGGCGATGTGGCCAATGGCATACTAGTGCTGGCGCTGGTCGGCATCGCCGCGTCGGGGCGGATGAACCGGGCCGAGGCGGTGGAGCCTTCCGAAGACCGTTACGGCGCAAAGGTCTTCGTGCCCGCGCTCATCATCCCGGCGGTCGCCCTGGTCGGTACGCTGGCGTTCAAGCATGTGCCGATGCTGGTTGACCCGAAGCAGGCGACGCTGGTCGCGCTGACGCTAGGCACAATGATCGCGCTGGTCCTGTGCGGGGTGCTGCTGCGCGCAAGGCCTGCCGAACCCTTCGTCGCCGGGCGCGGGTTGATCGACGATATCGGCTGGGTCGCGGTGATGCCGCAGATGCTGGCGAGCCTGGGCGCGGTCTTTGCCCTGGCCGGGGTAGGGGGCGTCGTCGGCGGGTTGATCGGCGCGGTGATCCCGGCGGGGAGCGTCATCGGCGCGGTGCTGGCCTATGCGCTGGGCATGGCGCTGTTCACCATCGTCATGGGCAATGCCTTCGCCGCCTTTCCGGTGATGGCGGCGGCGGTCGGGGTGCCGATCCTGATCCGCCAGATGGGGGCTGACCCCGCCATCGTCGCGGCGGTGGGCATGCTCGCGGGGTTCTGCGGGACGCTGATGACGCCGATGGCCGCGAACTTCAACCTACTGCCCGCCGCGCTGCTGGGTCTCAAGGACAAATATGCCGTCATCCGCGCGCAGGTGCCGACCGCGCTGCCGCTGCTCGTCTTCAATATCCTCCTTCTTTACGGAATGATCGCATGACCCGGTTGGACCGATCCGTCGCCGAACGCTTTGCCGCCATGACGCTGGGCCATGTCGGGCGCGAATATCCCAATGTGCTGATGCACGTGCTGAATGGGCCGGAGGATGCACGTACGCCGTCCGAGCTGCACCCGATCTTCTATGGCAGCTACGACTGGCATAGCTGCGTCCATGGCTGGTGGCAGCTTCTGCGGCTGATCCGCCACTATCCCGACCTGAAGGCCGCCCCCGCGATCCGTGCACGGGCGGATGCGATGTTCGTGCCCGACAAGGTCGCGGGCGAACTGGCCTATCTGGAGCGGCCGGGCGCGGCGGGGTTCGAGCGGCCCTATGGCTGGGCTTGGATGCTGGCGCTGCATGACGAGGCGAGCCGTCATGACGCGAACTGGGCCGGGGAGCTCGAGCCGATGGCGCGGCTGTTCGCGCGCCGTTTCGCCGACTTCCTGCCGCGCCTGACCTATCCTTTGCGGGTGGGCACCCATTTCAACACCGGCTTCGCGCTGACGCTGGCCTGGGACTGGGCCGAGCAGCGCGACCAGCCGCTTCGCTCGCTGATCGCGCAGAGTGTCATCGGCTGGTTCGCGCGGGATCGGGATTGCCAGGCCTGGGAGCCGGGCGGCGACGAGTTTTTGTCGCCTGCCCTGACCGAAGCCCTGATCATGAGCCGGGTTTTCGACGGTCCCGGCTTTCGCGAGTGGTTCGACGAATTCCTGCCGCACGTCGCGACCGGCGAGCCTGCGACGCTCTTCACCCCCGCCATCGTGTCCGACCGCAGCGATGGCAAGATCGCGCATCTCGACGGGCTGAACCTGACCCGCGCCTGGTGCTGGCGGGTGATCGCCACGAAGCTGGGGCCGTCGCACCCGGTCGCGGACCGCGCGCGAGCGGCGGCGGCGGCGCATCTGGCGGCCAGCCTGCCGCATCTGGGCGATGACTATATGGGCGAACACTGGCTCGCCACCTTCGCCCTGCTGGCGCTGGAGGCCGGGTGATCGGCGGCGTCCGGCATTTCTGTAAGTTATATGACAGCCGAATAATCTTAATTTAAACAATCGCCTCTACCCCTCCTTTTCATACAAGGAGGGGAGTAATAATGACCATATCTGTTCCGCGCCTGTTGTGCGGCGTGGCTCTGTGTGTGTTGCCGGTGACGCAGGCTCGGGCGGAGACGGCGCCTGCCGCGCCAACCACCGAAGCGACGAAACCGGCCGAGGCGAAGGACGCCGCGAAGAAGGACGGCATCGTCGTCACCACGACGGCGCAGAAGCGTTTCGAGAATATCCAGAACGTGCCGCTGGCCGTTCAGGTCATCTCCCCGGCCGAATTGGACGCGCATGGGGTGCGCCACTTTCAGGAACTGGGCAAGGTCAGCCCCTCGCTGGTCATCCGCCCGGCGGAACAGCCGGTCAACGGCACCGTCTCGCTCCGGGGCGTCGGCACGCTGGCCTTCGGCATCGGGGTCGAGACCGCCGTCGCGATCACCGTCGACGGCGCGGCGCTGCCCTTCATGGCGCGCGTCTATACCGACCTGCCCGACATCGCCCAGATCGAGGTGCTGCGCGGGCCACAGAGCACGCTCTATGGCAAGGCGGCCTCGGCGGGTCTGGTCAAGATCATGACGGTGCAGCCCACCGACGACTATCATGTGCGCGGCAACATGACCGTCACCGGCGACCACGAATATGGCGCCAATGTCAGCGTGACCGGGCCGATCAGCGATACGCTCGGCTATGTCCTGTCGACGGGCTATTCCAACTGGGACGGCAATGTCCGCAACCTGTTCAACGGCAAGCGGACCAACGGCCGCGAGACCTTCAACACGCGCGGCAAGCTGCGCTGGAAGGCGTCGCCCGACGTCACCTTTACCCTGTCAGGCAACTATGTCGACGGCAACGCCACGATCGCGCGGCCCTTCGTCGCGGTGGCATCGGACGCGCTGCTGCGGGGCGTCGCGGGACAGACCCCGTCCGTCGTCTTCCCCGGCGTGACGCTGAGCCGGGACAATCAGGACGTCAGCAACAATTACTGGTCGCACAACAAATTCTCCGGCGGCGGCGCGTTGCTGCGGAGCGAGGCCAATATCGGCCGGATGAACATCCTGTCGCTCACCTCCTATGACCGGTTCCGCCTAAACGACCATCTCGATCAGGACGACACCTCGTCCCCCGCCGCGATCGGCAGCAACATTCAGGTCGGCGCGTTCAAGTCGCGCATGTTCACGCAGGAGCTCCGCCTTTTGTCGCCCGGCGAGGATGCGTTCCGCTATGCGCTGGGCGTCTATTACGCCAATACCGGCTTTGATCGCCCGTTCCAGCGCGGCCCGGCCTTCTCGCTGGCCAACTGGTACGCCACCACGGGATCGCGTCAGGTCGCCGGTTTCGGCCAGATCGACTGGGAGTTCGTGCCGAAGCTGACCGGGACCGTCGGCGGGCGTATCCAGAACGAGCGGGTCAAATATACCTTCGCCGACAATCTGGCCCGGACTAACTATGCCGGGAATGCCGACGATACCGCCGCCACCTATCATCTGGGCCTGACCTATCAGGCGACGCCCGATGTCATGACCTTCGCCAGCTATTCGACCGGTTACAAGGGCCAGACCTATGACCTGACGACCGGGTTCAACCAGAACCGGGCGGCAGCGGGGCCGGTCAAGCCGGAGCGGTCGCGCGACCGCGAGCTGGGCATCCGCACCCAGTTCTTCGACCGGCACCTGACGCTGAACGCGACGCTGTTCGACACCGACTACACCAATCTCCAGGCGCAGACGATCGAGACGCTGGCGGACGGCACGAGCAACTTTCGCCTGACCAATGTCGGCAAGTTCAACACGCGCGGTGTCGAGATCGAGACGGCGGCGCGTCTCGGCCGCGACATCGCGCTACGCGGGGCGATCACCTATCTGGATGCCAAATACACATCCTTCCCCTCGGCGCAGTGCTATCCGATGCAGACGGCGGCGCAGGGGTGCAGCGGCTCGCCCGCCCGCCGCGATCTGACCGACGTCCGCGCGCCGCAGGCCCCGATGTGGAAGGGCAACTGGTCGGTCGATTATACGCCGCCGCTGACCGACACGCTGGACGGCTTCGCGCAGGTCAGCGGGGAATATCAGTCGAGCCTCTATTATGTCGCGGCCGATCCCCAGACCTTTCAGCCGGGCTTCGCGATCTTCGACCTGCATCTGGGCGTCCGGTCGCACGACCGCCGCTGGGACGTGACGGCGTTCGTCAACAACCTGTTCGACCAGCAATACTACGCCTCGCTGGTCAATACGGCGGGCAATTTTGCCGGGCGCATGGCGACCCAGGCTGTGCTGCCGCGCGACTTCCGCCGCTATGCGGGCGTACGGTTCGGGGTGAATTTCTAAACTCTTCCCCCTGCAAGGGGAGGGGGACCATGCGCAGCATGGTGGAGGGGTGTCCCCCTATCGAGAGCGGGACACCCCTCCGTCAGGCCTGACGGCCCGCCACCTCCCCTGCAAGGGGAGGAATGTACTGGCATCAAATCTTCAAATGCGCCGTCCGGTCGCGCTTGGCGGCCAGCGCCTGACGTACTTCCGCCACCGCACGAGCTTCGCTGGCAATCAGCAGGCCTTCGAGCGCGGCGGTCAGGTGCCGCTGCATCGCGACCCGCGACGCGACGGGATCGCGCGAGCGGAGCGCCTCCAGGATCGCGGCATGATGCTCGACGATCGGGCGCACGTCGATCTCGCGCACCTTGGCGTCGAGCAGCACGCTCTCGGCCGAGCGGAGCCGTTGTTCCCAGAGCCGGTCGATCGTCTCCAGAATGGCGCTGTTGCGTGTCGAGCGGGCGATCAGCGTGTGGAAGGCCCGGTCGGCATGGAAGGCGCCGCCGACCGTGTTATTCTCCTCCTCGATCGCATCGACCAGAGTCGCCAGCTCATCCAGTTCGCTATCCGTAATCTGCGAGGCTGCCAGCGCCGCCGCCTCCGGCTCGAACAACAGGCGCGCCTCGGCCACTTCCATCGCGGAGACGCCGAAATCGGGCGTCTCGCCCTGGCCCGGCAGCGCCACGACATGCGCGCCCGACCCGATCCGCACTTCGATAAAACCCTGGACTTCCAGTGCGATCAGCGCCTCACGGATGACCGGACGGCTGACGTCGAACCGCGTCGCCAGCTCGCGTTCGGCGGGCATGCGCGTGCCGATCGGGTAGCGGCCCTCCTGCAACTCGGTGATCAGCGTGCGGGCGAGTTCCCGGTAGAGCCGGTCCTGGGTCGTGTTGTTGTCCATCACGACCCTTATAGGGGCCGAGGCGGGATGCTGGTCAAGCGCCAGTGTCAGACCAATGTTTGTCAGGCCAATTGCGACATTGGATGGCGGTCGGTTTTGACGACGATTGTCCCGGCGGCGCGCGCAGCCTCCGCCAGCCGGGCATCCGCCGTGTCAGTGACGAGGAAATCGACATCGCGCATGTCGCCGACCCGCACCGGTGCGGCGCGTTCCAGCTTGGAGCCGTCAATGGCCAGCAGCACCTGTCGCGCCTGGGCGATGATCGTCTGCGACACCCGCACCTCGTCCACGTCGAAGTCGAGGAAGCTGCCGTCCGGGTCGATCGCCGACGCGCCGATCAACGCCATGTCGACCTTGAACCCCCGGATGAAGTCCATCGCCAGCGCACCCACCACCGCGCGGTCGCTGGCGCGGACCCGGCCCCCGGCGGCGATCACCTCGATCGAGGGGCGGCCGCCAAGAATGTCGACGACGTTCAGATTGTTGGTGATGACCATCAGGTCGCGGTGATCGACCAGTGCCCTGGCGATCGCCTCGGTCGTGGAGCCGATATTGATGAAGAGGCTGGCCCCGTTGGGGACGAGCGCGGCGGCAGCGGCGCCGATCGCAGCCTTGGCGGGGGCGGCGACGCTGCGCCGCTCGGCATAGGCGAGGTTGTCGGTGCCCGAGGTCACGACCGCGCCGCCATGGACCCGCGCCAGCATCGACTGGCCCGCCAGGATATTCAGGTCCTTGCGGATGGTCTGCGGCGTCACGCCCAGCTTTTCGGCGAGTTCGTCCACGCTGACGCTGCCCGTCCGGCGCGCGACGTCGAGGATCGCGGCATGACGGCTTGCGACGATCTCCGCCGATCCGGGGGCGGTGGGCTTCACGCGATGCCCTGCCCGGCGAGATAGGCGGCCAGCCGCTCAGGCGTCTCGGGGGGCACGTGCAGGCCCAGCTTGCTGCGGCGATAGAGGATGTCCTCCACCGTACGCGCCCATTCGGTCTTCACCAGATAATCGACCTCGGCGGTGTGCAGCCCGCCGCCCAGATCGGGGCCGAGATCGCCTTGGCCGAGCACTGCCTCGACGCGCGTGCCATAGGCGCGGGCCAGACGGCGCAGCAGGGCAGGGGGCAGATCGCGATGCCGGGCGGTCAGATCGCGCAGGAAACCATCGAAATCCGCGTCCGCAATATCCCCACCAGGCAGCACCGCCCCGGCCGTCCACGCCCCCCCGGCTTGTGAGAAGAAACGCGCGAGTTCGCGCATCGCATGCTCGGCGAGCTTGCGATAGGTGGTGATCTTGCCGCCGAAGATATTGAGCATCGGCGCCCGGCTTTCGCTCTCCGCGCCCGTATCGAGGTCGAGCACATAGTCGCGCGTCACCGCCGACGCATTGGCCGAATGATCGTCATAGAGCGGGCGGATACCGGCATAGCTCCACACGATATCGGCCTCCCCGGTCTTCCGTGCGAAATAGCGGTTCACCGTGTCGAGCAGATAGGTGGTTTCCGCCGCGCCGATCTGCGCCTTGGCGGGCGCGTCGGTCCAGGGTTCGTCGGTGGTGCCGACCAGCGTGAACTTACCCTCATAGGGAATGGCGAAGACGATCCGCCGGTCGTCATTCTGGAGCATGAAGGCATGGTCGCCCTCATAGAGGCGCGGCACGATGATATGGCTGCCCTTGACCAGCCGGACGCCGCGATCGGCGCGTGCGCCGTGGGTGCGGCCGATGACGTCGGCGACCCAGGGGCCCGCCGCATTGACCAGTGCGCGGGCGCGGACGGTGCGGGTCTTGCCCGCCGCTTCGATCGTCGCGACCCAGCCATCGCCCTCGCGCTTCGCATCGACCAGCGTCGTGCGCGTTTCGATCCGCGCGCCGCGCTCCGCCGCGTCCATCGCGTTAAGGACGACGAGGCGGCTGTCCTCCACCCAGCAGTCCGAATACACGAAAGCCTTGCCCTTTCGCGGCGAAAGCCCGTCGCCCAGCGCCGATCGCTCCAACGCGACGGTCCGCGTGCCCGGCAGCTTCTCGCGACCACCCAGATGATCGTAAAGAAACAGGCCCAGCCGCACCATCCAGGCGGGGCGCGGCGACTGGGTCTGCGGCAGGACGAAGGACAGCGGCCAGATGATGTGCGGCGCCATGTTCAGCAGCCGTTCGCGCTCGATCAGCGCCTCTCGCACCAGCCGGAACTCGCCATATTCCAGATAGCGCAGACCGCCATGGATCAGCTTGGTCGAGGCGGAGGACGTGTGGCTCGCCAGATCGTCCTGCTCGACCAGCATCACCGACAGGCCGCGCCCGGCGGCGTCGCGCGCGATGCCTGCGCCGTTGATCCCGCCGCCGACGATCAGCAGGTCGATCCTCTCCATCGCATGGTCCGTCATGCCGCTTGTCCCTGTTCTTGAGCGCCCCCCTTGCTATACCATGTCAGCACAAAGCGAAAGCATTGACGTTCATATGAAAGCGTGTGACGTTTCGAAACGAAAACAGGGAGAGGGGTGAGCGATGGCGTCGCACATTCTGGTGATCGATCAGGGGACGACCTCGACGCGCAGCATCGTGTTCGATGGACAGGCCCGGCGGGTCGCCATCGCACAGGCCGAATTCGCGCAGCATTACCCCGCGCTGGGCTGGGTCGAGCATGACCCGGAGGATATCTGGCGCGACGCGCTGGCCACCGCGCGCAAGGCGATCACAGAGAGCGGCGTCGCTCCGGCGCAGATCGCCGCGATCGGCATCACCAACCAGCGCGAGACGGCGGTCGTCTGGGACCGCGCCACCGGCGAGCCGATCCACCGCGCTATCGTCTGGCAGGATCGGCGCGGCACCGATCTGTGCCAGACGCTGAAGGCGGACGGTGCCGAGGGGCTGGTGCGCGAGCGGACCGGCCTGCTGATCGATCCCTATTTCTCGGCGACCAAGCTCGCCTGGCTGCTCGACCATGTCGACGGCGCGCGGGGACGGGCCGAACGCGGCGAACTGGCGTTCGGCACGATCGACAGCTTCCTGCTCTGGCGGCTGACCGGCGGGGCGGTGCACGCGACCGATATCACCAATGCCAGCCGTACGATGCTGTTCGACATCCATCGCGGGATCTGGGACGAGGAATTGTGCCGGTTGCTGCGCGTGCCGATGGCGATGCTGCCGGAGGTGCATGACAATGCGCATGTCTTCGGCACCACCACGCCCGATCTGCTTGGCGCGGCGATCCCGATCGCGGGGATGGCGGGGGACCAGCAGGCGGCTTTGTTCGGCCAAGCCTGTTTCCGTCACGGCATGGCCAAATCGACCTATGGCACCGGCTGTTTCATGCTGCTCAACACCGGTGAGACGGCGGTCGCGTCGAAGCACCGGCTGCTGACCACGCCCGCGTACCGGCTGAACGGCAAAACGACCTATGCGCTTGAGGGATCGATCTTCGTCGCGGGCGCGGCGGTGAAGTGGCTGCGTGACGGCCTGGGCGTCATCACCCATGCCAGCCAGACCGACGATCTGGCGACGCAAGTGCCCGACAGCCACGGCGTCTATATGGTCCCGGCCTTTGTCGGCATGGGCGCGCCCTATTGGGAGCCGGATGCGCGCGGGGCGATCTATGGCCTCACTTTGGGCGCGAGTGCGGCGCATCTGGCGCGCGCGGCGCTGGAGTCGGTCGCCTATCAGACGATGGACCTGGCCGAGGCGATGAAGGCCGATGCGGGCGAAGGCCCCGCCATCCTGCGCGTCGATGGCGGCATGGCGGCGAATGACTGGCTGTGCCGCTTTCTCGCCAACATGATCCGGACGCCAGTCGAGCGGCCTGCCGATCTCGAGACGACCGCGCGCGGCGCGGCCTTTCATGCCGGGCTGGCGACCGGGGTGTGGTCGGGCCTCGATGCGCTGGAGACGCTCTGGTCGCGGGAGGAATGTTTCGAGCCGTCCATGGCCGAGGAGGCCCGTGCGCCACTGGTCGCCGGGTGGCGCGACGCGGTAGCGCGGACGCTGGCCAAGCCGGGCGCGTGACGATGGCGAAGCGGCCGCTGCTGGTCGGCAACTGGAAGATGCATGGCGATGGCGGCGACCTGGCCGTCATCGTCGCGATCGGAGAGGCAGCGCGGCGGCATCCGGCGGTCGATGTCGCGCTGTGCGTCCCTGCGACGCTGATCGACCGGGCGCAGCGCGTCTGCCCCGGCCTCGCCATCGGTGGGCAGGATTGCCATGCCGAGCCGAACGGCGCGCATACCGGGGACATTTCCGCCACGATGCTGCGCGAGGCGGGCGCGTCGCTGGTCCTGCTGGGTCATAGCGAGCGGCGGCACGATCATCATGAGGGTGACGCACTGATCGCCGCCAAGCTGCGGGCGGCGCGGGCGGCGGGCCTCGAGGTCGTGCTATGCGTCGGCGAGACGGCGGAGGATCATGCCGCCGGTCGCTCGGCGGCGGTGGTTCGGGAGCAATTGAGCTGGTCGCTGGCCGGGGCGGACGCGCAGGGGATCGCCATTGCCTATGAGCCCGTGTGGGCGATCGGTGGCGATATTACTCCCGACCCTGTGGAGGTTGCGACGATGGCCGGGCTGATCCGCGACACGGTTTCGGGAGTGCGGGTGTTGTACGGCGGTTCGGTGACGCCCGACAACGGCGCGGCGTTGTTTGCGCAGGGCGGGATCGATGGCTTCCTCGTCGGCCGACAGAGCTTGGAGGCCGATGCCTTTACGTCAATTTTAAAATTAATGGACGTGCCGACACGCTAAGCTTCCTCCCCTGTAAGGGGAGGGGGACCAGCGAAGCTGGTGGAGGGGTGTCCCCATCTCGATAGCGCGACACCTCTCCGTCAGCGCTGTGAGCCGCCACCTCCTCCCCGAGAAGGGGAGGAAAGTGGGTCGTCCGGCACCACCCATTCGAACGTCGTCACCGCCACCGGCAGTAGGCTCAACTCGCCCCCATGTCCCTGCGCGATCCGGCGGGCCAGGGTCAGGCCGATGCCCGAGCCCTCCGGCTTGGTGGTGTGGAACGGGCGGAAGATCCGCACCCGCTCCGGCGCGGGGACGCCTTGGCCGCTGTCCGACACGCGCATCACCAGCCGGTCCGCCTGCCCGACGACGGCAAGCCTCACCGCCGGGGCGACCGTCCCGGCCAGGGCGGCTTCGGCCGCATTGTGGAGCAGTGCCCATAGCCCTTGCGTCATCTGGTCGCGGTCGCACCAGCCGGTCGCAGCCTCGGGCATGTCGACTGACAGCGTCACCCGGTCGCTGAAGCGCTCGGCGAACAGGCGGGACAGATCGCCGACCAGTTCCTCCATGTCCACCATGGCCCGTACCGGATCGGGCAGCCGGGCCAGCATCCGATAGGCCCGTGTGAAGCGCTCAAGCCCCTCGATCCGCCGGGTCAGCGTCGCCAATATGCCGGGCAGCCGTGCATCGCCCCGTTCCGCCGCCACCTGCGCGCTGTCGGCCAGCGAGACGATCGGTGACAGGCCGTTCAGGAGTTCGTGGCCGAGAATATCGATCATCTCGTTATCGGCATGAGCCTCGGCCGCGCGGCGTTCGGCCTCGATATCGACCAGCATCACCAGCGCACGGCCGGTGCCCGCCACCCGCTCGATTCGCCAGCTCCTGCCTTCATGGCGCAACTGCGTCTGCCCGGTATCGAGCAGTGCGGGCGGGGTCGGGATCACCCGGTCGTCGGTGGCGAACAGGCGGCGGCTGGCCCGGTTGATTGCCTGCGCTCGCCCGACATCGACGCGGAGCAGCGGCAGCGGAATCTGATCGAACAGCGCGTCCAGCGGCGGGCCGTCCGGGGCCGGGCGCGTCATTTCATGATCGCGACGCCCGCTCCCCGCCCGCGCCGCCGTCCAGCAGCCGGTTCCGATCAGCCAGGCGATGCACAGCCCCCCACCCAGGATCGACCCCAGCATTCCCTGCTGCCATGCCAGCAGCATCGTCGCACCAAGGGCGGCCAGCGCCAGCCCGGACAACGCCGCCGCGACCGCGCGTCGCCGCGACAGGTCAAAGCCCATGGCGCGCCATCCGCCGATACAGCGCCCCGCGACTTAGCCCCAGCGCCTGCGCCGCCTGGGTGACATTATGGTGATGTTCTACCAGTGCCGCCTCGATCATCACGCGTTCGCTTTCGTCCAGATCGAAGCTGGTGCGGGACGATGTCGAGGCAGGGGCCGGAGCCGCATTGTGGGCGACCGGCGGGGCGAGCAACGCGGCTTCGATCACGCCCTGTTCGCCCAGCAACAGCGCCCGCTCGATCGCTGCGGCGAGGCCGCGTGCCTCGTCGGGCCAGCGCGCCGTCGCCAGCAACGCCTCGGCGGCGGGAGTGAAGCGGGGCGCGGGCAGGCCGTGCCGCTCGGCCGCGATCCGCGCGAAATGGCGGGCGAGCAGCGGCACATCGTCCTGCCGTTCGGCCAGCGAGGGTGCTGCGATCTCCACGGCCGCGATCCGTCGGGCCAGCGCGGGCGTGATCGCGCGGGGATCGTCGGCGACGGCGATATGGCGATCCCCCGACCGCAACCGGTCGAGCAACCGGGCCTGTGTCACGTCGTCCAGCCGGTCGGGATGGCGGAGCAGCCAGCTCGTCCCCCCCTCGGCACCGTCCAGCCGCGCCCAGGCCAGCGGATCGCGCACGTCGATCCGCTGCATAGGCCGGCCGACCGCATGGGAGGCGGCATGGAGCGCCGCCGCGATCAGGCCGCGCCCCGCGCCCGATGGCCCGGTCACGACGACACCCGCCATGGTCGGGCCGACACGGCGGATCAGGTCGCGGACGCGGGCAATGGCAGGGCTGTCGCCCAGCAGGCGGGCGGGTTCGGCGGTGCCCTCAGTCATGACATGATCGCGGGGTGCAGCGCGGCGACGCGCGGCCAATTCGATCTTGGCGATCAATTCGGCATTGCGCCACGGCTTCATCACGAAATCGCGCGCGCCCGCCTGCATCGCGCTGACGGCCAGCCGGATGCCGCTATGCGCCGTGATGACGATGATGCACGCGCCCGGATCGTCGGCCAGCAGCCGGTCGAGCATCGCCAGCCCCTCCGCCCCGTCCGTTCGCCCGGCGGCATAGTTCAGGTCGAGCAGGATCGCGTCGTACCGCTTCGCCGCGAGCAGCGAAAAACCCTCCTCCGGCCCCTGCGCCACGTCCAGCCTATGCTCCGCCAGATCGATGGCGATGGCCAGCGATTCGGCGATACGCGGATTGTCGTCGATTAGGAGGATTGAGAGTGGGCTTGACGCATCCCCGCACCGTCCATTTCCGGACGGTGCGTCCGATGCCGAACGGTCGGATTCGGCCGAGTTGGATGAAAATGGCGTATTCATAGGGCTTTAGGTTTTTCGACCGTCCTAGGTGACACTTGCGCCATGATGACCGAACAACCCGTACACGCAAGCGCTTCACCGGGGGGGGCGATGGACCGCCGGATCGCGCGCAAGGCCACGCCCTGGTGGCGCCGTCGCCCGGTGGTGATCGCCGTGCTGTTGGCGATTGGCACGGTACTGGTCTGGCGGATGCTGCCCGCCGCCGGATCGACCGACATCGCCGCCGCCAATATCGAGACGGGCGAGGTCACGCGCGCCGCTTTCGACGACTATCTGCCGGTCCGTGCCACCGTCACCCCGCGTATCACGACGCTGGTCGGTGTGCTGTCGGGCGGGCAGGTCGAAAAGCTGCTCGCGCAGGACGGTCAGACGGTGACCGAGGGACAGCCGCTCGCCACCCTCGCCAATCCGCAGCTGAAGCTCGACGTGCTGACCCGCGAGGCGCAGATCGCCAGCCAGCTGGGCGGCGTGGCGAGCGAAGGGCTGGGGATCGAGCGCAACAAGCTCGACCGGGCCGGGCAGGTGGCGCAGGCGGAATATGACCTCATCAAGGCGCGCCGCGATCTCGGCATCCGCCGCCAGCTTCACGATCAGGGCTTTCTGTCGGACGCGGGGGTGAAGAGCTTCGAGGAGGAGGCCGCCTATCAGGAAAAGCGCCTCGCCCAGCTGAAGTCGGGCCGCGCGACCGAGGCCCGGATCACCGCCACCCAGTCGGCGCGGTTGAACGATACCCAGACCCGGCTGTCGGGCAATCTGGCGGCGGTGCGTGCCGGGCTGGAGGCGTTGACCATCCGCGCGCCCGCGAACGGGCGGCTGACCAACTTCACCATCCAGCCCGGCCAGACGCTGAAACCCGGCGATCCGGCGGGGCAGGTCGATAGCGAAGGCTCGTGGAAGCTGGTCGCGCAGGTCGACGAATATTATCTCGGCCGCGTCGCGATGGGCCAGACGGCGACCACCTCGGACGGGGCGAAGCTGACCGTGTCCAAGGTGCTGCCCGCCGTGAAGGACGGGCGGTTCCAGGTGGAACTGACCTTCGACAAGGCACCTGCCGGTCTCAATCGCGGGCAGACGATCGACATCCGCATCACGCTGGGCGCCGCGAGCCGTGCGGTGGTGGCACCGGTCGGCGGCTGGCTGGAGGCGGGCGGTGCTTCCGCCTTCGTCCTCGATCCCGACGGCGCCCATGCCCACCGCCGCGCCGTCCGTATCGGCCGCCGCAATCCCGAACAGGTGGAGGTCCTCTCCGGCCTCAATCCCGGCGAGCGCATCGTCATCAGCAACACCGCGTCCGTGAAGGGCGACATCCTGAACATCCGATAAGGGGGAAGATCGATGATCCGACTGGAAGCCATTCAGCGCCGCTACGTCTCCGACGAGGTGGAGACGACCGCGCTGCACGATATCGACCTGCATGTCGCGGCGGGCGAGTTCCTGGCCATCATGGGGCCGTCGGGCTGCGGCAAGTCGACGCTGCTCAACACGCTGGGCACGGTCGATCGGCCGACGGGCGGGCGATACCTGTTCGGCGACCGCGATCTGGCGGCGATGGGCGAAAAGGAACTGGCGAAGTTCCGGGCCGAGACCCTGGGCTTCGTGTTCCAGAGCTTCAACCTGATCGATGAGCTGACCATCGAGGAGAATGTCGCCCTCGGCCTCGCCTATCGCGGCGACGTGGGGGACCGGCGAGGGCGGGTCGCCGCCGCGATGGACAAGGTCGGCATCGCCCACCGCGCCCGCCACTTCCCGCATCAGCTGTCGGGCGGCCAGCAGCAGCGTGCCGCCATCGCCCGCGCGATCGTCGGCGATCCGAAGCTGATCCTGGCGGACGAGCCGACCGGCAATCTCGACACCGCCAATGGCGAGCAGGTGATGAACATCCTGACCGGGCTGAACGATGCGGGCGCGACCATCGTCATGGTGACCCACTCGCCCAGCCACGCCGACCTCGCCAAGCGCCGCATCGACATGCTCGACGGTCGCATCGTCGCCAGCGCCATGCGCGCGATCTGAGCCCCATTTTCCGGAGATACGCCATGAAGACCATTTTGCCGCTTTCGCTGATCCTCTCCGCTCTGCCGGTCGCCGCTGCCCCGGCCCAGGCACAGACCGCCCGCAGCTTCGCGCTGTCGGGCTTCGACCGGATATCGCTGGAGGGCTGTGACAATGCCGTGGTCACGGTCGGCAACGCGTTCTCGGTACGGGCGGTCGGCCAGCCCGTCTCGCTGGAGGTCATCCGCGCCGAGGTTCGGCAGCAGAAGCTGATCATCACGCGTCCGAACCGCATGTGCGACAGCCGTGCCAAGCGCCCCGGCGCGACGATCGAGATCACCGTCCCGCGCCTGCGCGGCGTCGAATCGGAGGGTACGGGTTCCATCCGGCTGCATCCGTTCGAGGCGGCGGAGTTCGAGGCCGAGATGTCCGGCACGGGTAATCTGACGATGGAAGGTCTGCGCGGTCGGAAGGTGGGCATCGCCATGTCCGGGACCGGCAACGCCCAGATGCAGGATATTCGTGTGACGACGCTGGCGCTGGACGTGAACGGCACGGGTTCGATCCGGGGGGCGGGCGCGGTCGACGCGCTGTCGATCGACAGCAGCGGCACTGGCAATGTCGACACCACCGCGATGACCACGCGCATATTGTCGGTCGATGCCAGCGGCACCGGCGGCGTGCGAGCCCAGGCGAACGGCCCGGCGGCGATCGACGCCAGCGGCATGACCCGCGTCGTGGTCGGCGGTCGTCCGCAATGCACCGTGGACAAGAGCGGCTTTGCTCGCGTCACCTGCGGTTGATGGCCAGGATCATGGGGGACATCACATCATGAACCGCTTCGCGCTTCTGTCGCTCTATCGCTCGCTTGTGCGCCACAAGCTCTATGCCGCGCTGAACATCGGCGGACTGGCGGTGGGCATTGCCGTTTTTCTGGTGCTGGGCCTCTATGTCCGGTTCGAGACCAGCTATGAGAAGTGGTTGCCGGATTACGACAAACTCTATGTCGCCCAGTCGGTCTGGAGCATGCCGGAGAGCCCGTTCAACGGCGCCAGCAACTGGACGATGGGCGGCCTGCTTGAGCAACTGCGCGACGACTTTCCCGGCATCCAGGGCACGCGAATTCGGGGCGCGGGTGGCAGCGTCATCAAGGGACAGGTCGCAACGGCCGAGAATATCGTCCAGGTCGATCCCAACTTTTTCAGCATCATCGGCCTGCCCCTGGTCCGCGGCAGCAGCGATGGCCTGAACACCCCGACCAACGCGTTTCTCAACGAAACGACCGCGCGCAAATATTTCGGGTCGTCCAACCCGGTCGGCCAGACGATCAAGCTGGCGACCGACGATATCGGCACGTATCGGGTCGCGGGCGTCTTCAAGGATCTGCCCAAGAATACCGAGATCAATGAATTCGCGATCCTACTGCCGCTTCCCCGCACGCCACCGGCTTCGAGCAAGCAATGGTGGTATCATTGGGGCAGTTCGTCGCTTCAGACCTTCCTGAAGTTCGACTCGCCCGAGGCGGCGCGGGCGTTTGTCGCCAAGATGCCGTCCTTCGTCGATCGCCGCGCGCTCAAGGACATGGGGAAGGATGCGTCCAAGTCCCTGAACATCACGGTCATGCCGATCACCAACATGCACCTGGAACCGCAGGGAAAGCAAAGCGCCAGCCGCAAGCTGACCATGGTGACGCTGGGCCTAGTGGGAATCCTGACGCTGATCATCGCCATCGTGAACTATGTGAACCTTGCGACCGCACGGTCGGGCCTGCGTGCGCGTGAAGTGGCGATGCGAAAGGTGCTGGGCGCCAGTCGAGCGGCCTTGGTTTCGCAGTTTCTGGGCGAAGCGATCCTGACCGTCGCGATTGCTGCGCTGGGCGGGTTGATCCTGGCTGAACTGGGCCTCCCGATGATCAACGCGGCGGGGGGACTGGACCTCACCATTCCCTATATCGTGGTCCTTCCTGCGTTGGCGGTGCTGACTGTGATGGTCGGCTTGCTCGCTGGCACCTATCCCGCGGTTCTCCTGTCGCGTTTCCCCGCTGCGAGCGTCCTGGCCTCGGCACGGGCACCGGGTGGTGGCCGTGCGGGGACCCGTATCCGTGAGGCACTGGTCATCTTCCAGTTCGGCTTGGCGATCGCGTTCATGATCGGGACGCTGATCCTGGTCGCGCAAACCCGGCATCTTCGTTCTACCGATCTGGGTTTTCGCCGTGATGGATTACTGACCGTCACGTCGATCAGCGACTCCCTCGTGGATGCACCACGCCGTCGCGCCGTGATGGAGGCTATGCGACGGCTTCCGAACGTGTCGTCCGTCGCCATGGCCGATAGCGGCGTGGGCGGCGGCGGCGACAACAATGCCGACAATGTTCCCCTGCCCGGCGTGCCGGGGGATGGCCCGTCGCTTCGGCGGATCGAGGTGGGGCCGGATTTCTTCAAGGTTTATGGGACCCGGTTGTTGGCGGGGCGCTTCTTTGACGACGCGCATCGTGGCGACGACTCTCAGACCGTCGAGAAGGGGCAGCCCACGGCGATCATCATCAATCGTCGGGCGCTCCCGACCCTGCGCTTCCGCACCGCACAGGAAGCCGTGGGCAAGACGGTAGGTGGAAACCGACCGCGCACGATCATCGGGGTGATCGACGATATGCGTTTCTTCTCGCCGCGCGTACCCAATGACGCGACCTATTATGTGTATGACGCCAAGCCGGAGAATTCGATAGGTGGTGCGGTGGCCTCGGTCCGCTTCCAGGGCGATCCCCGCGCGATGATGGCGGCGGTACGCAATTTGTGGCAGCAGATGGTGCCCAACGTCCCCTTCAACGGAAAGACCGCCGACACCAAGCTGGAGGAGTTTTACGAAGCAGACGACCGCGCGACCCGTCTCTTCGGCATCGGTGCGGGGCTTGCCGTCCTGATCGGCTGCGTCGGGCTCTGGGGTCTGGCCTCCTTCAATACGCAGCGGCGGGTGAAGGAGATCGGCATCCGCAAGACGCTGGGTGCCTCGGCGACCGACATCGTCAAGCTGCTCGTCGGGCAGTTTCTGCGGCCGGTGCTGATCGCCAATCTGGTTGCCTGGCCGCTGGCCTATGTCGCGATGCGGACATGGCTGGCGGGGTTCGACGACCGCGTGTCGCTGTCGCCGCTCTATTTCGTGGCCGCCACGGCGCTGGCGCTGACCATCGCGGTGCTGACCGTGCTGGGCCAGTCGCTCAGGGCCAGCCGCGCCGCACCCGCCTGGGCATTGCGCCATGACTAGGCGGTGGTGGCTGATGGGGGTGGCTTTGGTTGCGGCTGCTCCCGCCTCGGCCGAGACGCTGCGGGAAGCGATGGCGGCGGCGTGGGAGGGCAATCCCGAACTCGCCGCCGCACGCGCCCGGCAGGATGCACTGGCGGAAACCCCCAATCAGGCGCGGGCCGCCGGGCGGCTGACGGCGGGGGCGACGGGCAATGTCGGTTATGATCGACTGGGCTATGACGGTACCGGCACGCGGACGGGGGCGACCTCGGCGCTGGGCGGCGTCAACGCGACCCTGCCGATCTGGACCGGCGGGCGGGTGTCCTCGGCGGTGCGCGCGGCGAAGGGCGATGTCGCGGCCGGCGACGAGGCGTTGCGCGATGTCGAGGCGGATGTGCTGGAGCGGGTGGTCGGAGCCTATGCCGATCTGCTATACACCCAGCAGGCGGTCGAGGTCGCGCGGGTCGGGATCGAGCGGCTCGACAGCCAGGTGGCCGAGGCCAAGTCCCGCTACGGCCTGGGGCAGGCGACGCGCACCGATGTCGCGCAGCTGGAGGCGCAGCGGGCCAGCGTCGTCTCCAACCTAGTCGATGCCGAGGGCGCGGCGGCGACCGCAGCAGCGGCGTACCGCGCAATCGTGGGGCGTGACGCAGGGATGCTGGACGCGACGATCGCGACCCCAGCCGCCCTGCCGCGAACACTGGCCGATGCACGGGCGGCGGCGGAGGCGGGCAACCCGTTGCTGCTTGCCCAGCAACGCCGGGTCGATGCGGCTACCGCGCGGATCGATCAGGCGCGCGCCGACCGGGCCCCGGCGGTCGATCTGGCCGGGGGCTATGGACGCGGCGTGCAATGGGCGGGGGGCCAGGCGAACGGCTTCGACAGTGCGGCCAATGCCGGACTGGCGCTGCGCATCCCTTTGCTGACCGGCGGCCTCGTTTCCTCGCGCGTGCGGCAGGCGGAGGCGGTGCGGCGCGCGGAGCGGTTCGACGCGGATGCCGTGGCGCGGGGCGTGGTGCGGGCGGCCGACTCGGCCTGGGCCTCGCTCACCGCCGCGCAAGGACGGTTGACGGCGAGCGCGGAGGGGCTGAAGGCGGCCGATCTGGCGCTGAAGGGCGTGCGGGCCGAATATGGCTTCGGCCTGCGCTCGACGATCGACATATTGGTGGCCGACCAGAGCTATCGCTCGGCGCAGCTGGCGGTGGCGCGGGCGCAGGTCGATGTGTTGATCGCGGAGGCGGCGCTGTTGCGCGCGACGGGGCGGATGGGGCGGGGGGCTTTTGATTGAGGGGGGAGTCTCGGTGAGACACCTTACCCTCCCCTAGCCCCTCCCGCCTGCGGGAGGGGAGAGGATACTGGGCGACGCTAGTCCGCTTAAAACTCCCCTCCCGCAGGCGGGAGGGGCCGGGGGAGGGCAGGGTGTCTCACCGAGCCCCCCCATCTACCCCGCCGCCCGGTCCCCCTCGGCCAGCCCCGACACCGCCATCGACAGGGTCCGCCGAAGCAGCGACGGCGAGCATGGCTTGCCGCACACTGCCGCGCCCGGATAGCGCGATTGCAGCGCATGTTCGTCGGCATGGCCCGAATGGAAGATCAGCGGCACGCCCGCCTCCTGCAGTCGCTCGGCCGCCGGGAAGACTTCGCCGTCGCGCAGGCGGACGTCCAGGATGGCGCAGGCCAGTTCGGGCTTGTCGCCGTCCAGATGCGCCAGCACGTCCTCGACGCTGACATAGGGGCCGTCCACCTGATAGCCGCCATCCTCGATGATGGACTGGAGATCCAGCGCGACGAAGAACTCGTCCTCGACCAGCAAAATGGTTTTAGTCATGCGAGAGCACCGTCTCCGGCAAGGTAAGGCTGAGCAGGAAACGCCCGTCGATGGCTTTGCGGTCCAACTCCGCGCCCAATTGGCGTGAAGACGTCTGGACGAGCAGCGTGCCGAAGCCCTTGGTCCCGGTCTCGTCGGGCACCTGCCCGCCGGTTTCGGTCCATTCGAGCCGGAGCTTGCCGTCCGCCAGCGCCCAGCACACCGCCAGCTCGCCCGATGGCTGGGCGAGTGCGCCATATTTGACCGAATTGGTCGCCCATTCGTGCAGGATCAGCGCCAGCGGTGACAGGCAGCGGCGATCGACCAGGAGCGGCGGTCCGTCGATGGTGATGGTCGACTGCCCGCTATAGGGAGCGATCGTCGCCTCGACGAGCGCGGCCAGCGGGATCGCCTGCTGCTCCCCCGCGGGCGAGGCGAGCGAATGGGCGCGGCCCAGGGTCGCGATCCGCTCGCGCACATCGTCGGCCATCTCGGTCACGTCGTCATGCGAGCGCGACGCCGCCGAGACGATGCCGGAGATGATCGCGAACAGGTTCTTCACCCGGTGGTTCATCTCGCGCAGCATCAGCTCGCGCGTCTCGGCGATGGCATATTCGGCGGTAACGTCGATCGACACACCGACCATCCGGTGCGGCGCCGAGGCGGTGACGACCCGGCCGAACCCCTTGATCCAGCGTTCCTTGCCGTTCAGGTCGAGCCGGAACGTCATTTCGAAATCGCCGCGCCCCGCCATCGCCTCGGCCAGTGCCAGCTCGACGCCGGGCCGGTCTTCGGGGACGATCCGGTCGAATACCTGATGCACCTGGTCCGCGCTGTCGTGAGCGCCGAAGCCGAACAGGTGGCGGCCGGTTTCGTCCAGGAAGATCTCGCCGGTGCCGCCGCGATATTCCCACACACCGATGCCGCCCGCCTTGATGGCAAGGTCCAGCCGCTCGCGCTCGGCGGCCAGCTCGCGCTCCAGGCTCAGCGCGTCGGTGATGTCGGTCAGGACCAATGTCGCGCCGTCGATCCCGTCGCCCTGCGTACGATAGGGCAGAACGCGCAGCGACAAGGTGCGCCCGCCGTCGCGCGTCGTCACCCGCTGCTGCATCGAGGCGCCGCCGCCCGCGACCTGCGCCGCGCCGTCGAGATAGTCGGTCGTCGCCAGCCGGGTCGAGACATCGGCCAGCAACCGCCCCCGGTCGCTGGGCTGCAGCGGGAAGATGGCCCGTGCCGCCTCGGTATAGCTCCGAATCCGCAGGTTGCGGTCGAGCACGACCACCGCGAGATCGGTCGATTCGAAGAAATTGCGCAGATCGGAATTGGCGACGGTCAGCTGGTCGACCTTGGTCTTCAGCTCGTCATTGACGGTCGACAGTTCCTCGTTGGTCGATTGAAGCTCCTCGTTCATCGACATCATTTCTTCGTTGGAGCTTTTCAGCTCCTCATTCGCCGTCTCCAGCTCCTCGACCGTCGAGCGCAGCCGGTGGCGGGTCAGGCGTAGTTCGTCCTCCAGCGCCTCGATATGGTCGTCGCCCGGCTCCAGATCGGCGAGGTCGCTCGCCTCGACCGGGCTGAACGGCGCGGAGTCGCGGAACAGGAACAGCAGCGATCCGTCGGTCAGGGGATCGCAGATCACCTCGACCTTCTGGACGCCGAACTCGGTCGTCACCGCCACGTCGCGCGCCGCGATCCGCTTGCGCGCGTCGCGGGCCTGGCGGAGCATCGGGCCGATCACCTCGCGCAGGCCGGGGCGGGCCAGCGTGATCGCGCTCGATCCGCCCGCGCGGGTGACGGGGAAGTTGAAATAGCGGCTCAGCCGACCGAACGCGGCCAGGATGCCGCCGTCCTGGTCCACCACCATGCTGGGCGGGGAATAGCGGTCGACGATGCGGCGCATCGCCGTGCTCTCGTCGCCGCTGGGCGTATTCCCGTCGCGCTCGCCCCGCTCGCCGCGCCGACGCGGGCTGTTGTGGCTCCTGTTGCCGGGCAGATCGATGGGATAGGAGGGGGAACCGGGCGACCGCTCGAACAGCCGCGCATGGCCGTCGATCGCGGGAAAGAGATGCTCGAACCGCCCGACGCTCTCGGACGGACCCAGGAACAGATAGCCGCCGGGCCGCAGCGCATAATGGAGCAGCGGCAGCACCGATTGCTGCAACCGGTCGTCGAAATAGATCAGCAGGTTACGGCACGATACCAAGTCGATCCGCGAAAAGGGTGGGTCCTTGACCAGGCTGTGGTTGGAAAAGCGGATCATGTCGCGGATCGGCGCGGCGATGCTGAATCGCTCGGCGTGCGGCATGGTGTAGCGTTCGCGCAGATGGGCCGGAATATCGGCCATGGCGGAGGCTGGATAGCTGCCCTCGCGCGCGATCTGGAGCATCTGCTCGTCGATGTCGGTGGCGAAGATCTGCACCGCCAGCGGCTGTCCGGTTTCGCGTGCGGCCTCGGCGAACAGCATCGCGATGCTGTACGCTTCCTCGCCGCTGGAGCAGCCGGGAATCCAGACGCGGATATCCTCGTCCGGATCGCGCCCGCGCGTCAGCGGCTCGACCGCCTTGGTGCGCAGCGTCTCGAACAGTTCGGCATCGCGGAAGAAACGGGTGACGTTGATCAGCAGGTCGCGGAACAGCGCCTCGCACTCGTCCGCATCGCTCTTGACCCGCGCCAGATAGGCCGAGCCGGTGCCGATGCCCAGAACGTGCATCCGCCGCTCGACCCGGCGGACCAGCGTGGTGCGCTTATAGCCCGAAAAGTCGTGCCCGACCGCGTTGCGCAGCACCCGGCACAGATCGTCGATATGATCGGCGACGACCTCGGCCTCCTGCTCCTTCGGCTCGCCCATGCGGCGCGCGAAAAAGGCGTGGAGGCAGTCGAGGATCTCGCCGGGATGCTTGACGAAATCGACGAGGCCCGTGCCGACCGCCGACAGGGGCATCCCGTCATAGCGCGCGCTTTCGGGTTTCTGGACGACGCTGACCCCGCCATTCTCCTTGATCGCACGCAGCCCGGTGGTGCCGTCCGCGCCGGTGCCCGACAGGATGACGCAGGCGGCGTTGGCCTGCTGGTCGCTGGCCAGCGACAGGAAGAAGTCGTCGATCGGGCGACGCAGCCCGCGCGGCTGGATGAAGTCGGTCAGCTCCAGCACGCCGCCGCGAATGGCCAGGCCCCGGCCGGGCGGGATGATATAGACGCGGTCGGCCTCGATCCGCTCCGACCCCTCGCACTGGCGCACTTCCAGATTGGTGTGCCGGTCGAGCAGCTGGGCGAGCATGGATTCGTGATTGGGGTCGAGATGCTGGACGACGACGAACGCCATGCCGGTCGGCGCACGCGCCGGGGTCAGCATTTCGCGAAGCGCCTCCAGCCCGCCGGCCGATGCGCCGATGCCGACCACGGGCACCGGGGCGATGCCGTTATCCTGACGCGGAGTGGGCTGCGGAGCCTCGGCGTCCGCGCTCATGGAAAGGCGGCCCGGTCTAGGTCCGACAAGGTCAGCTTGGCCTGGGCGATGGTCGCGGCGGTGTTGGCGATCGCGGTCAGCGACCCCTCCAGCACGATGCCGCTTTCCGCCAGGATCGGGGTCAGTTTGCCCAGGGTCCGGCCCAGTTCCGCGTCATAGGCGGCCAGTCGTTCGGGCTGGGAGCGGCTGACGTCGAACTGTGACGCGAAGATATAAGGCATTTTGCCGCCCAGCTGGCGCAGCTTCGACATGTAGAGCAGATTGACGAACGGCGAGCCGTCCTTGCGGAAGTTGATCAACATCGTGCGGACATTCGACTGGCGATCATTGGCCAGGAACTCGCGAATCCGTTCGCGCGCCTCTTCGTTATCGGCATCACGCTGGAGCATCCGGCAGTTCTGCCCGACCACATCCTCGCTGGTATAGCCGGTCAGCTCGCGAAAGCCGTGATTGATGAAGATCAAGGGATTGTCGTCGCGCGCATCGGCCAGCGCCAAGGCGATGGGGGACTGGTCCAGATAGGCGGCCAGATGACTCGGAATTTCAGTATCGTGCACGAAATCTGGCTCCATGACGCGCATTCGCATGGCGTCTTCCCCTCCGCAAGTGCCGGTATGCCCGGCCTCCCCCAAAAACTTCACATGGATAAACCCGCCAGGACGCCCTGACGTTCCCGCCGCGCGCTCAAATCATTGCGGGGACGGAACGGGCGAGGGGGCGTTGGGCACCGGGCGCGGCCCCAGCCAAGCCTGGCGGAAGCGGGCCTGATCAGGCGTCAGCGGCTGGCCGATGCTTTCGTTCGTCACCACCTCGATCGTCGGGTCGGCAACCAGCGTCAGGGTGGTGCTGCGTTCACCGCCGCGCTGGCGATAGACGATCGGGATGCGGTCGCCGGGCGCGTGGCGCGACAGGATCGCGGTCCAGGCCTGCTGATCGGTCACCGGTCGGCCATCGACGCTGACGATCTGGTCGCCCTTGTCCACTCCGGCGTCATAGAGCGGCGTGCCCGGCATGGTCGCGACCGTCATTCCCATGCCGCCCTCGACCGGCCCCGGCATAGCGCCCGCCCAGGCCGCCTTCGGGTTCTTCTGGCGCAGGGTCAGCCCGGCCTGGGCCAGCAGCGGCGCGAAATCGGGCAGGCCGCTGGCGGTGATGCTGCGCGCGAAGAAGCGATCGGCAAAGCCCTGATCGCCCGTCACCTGCGCCAGCGCGACGCGCAGATCGTCGGGGCGATAGCTGCGCTCGGGCTTGCCGAAACTGCGCCAGAGCTGGCGCATGTAATCGTCCAGCGTCAGCTGCGGGAAGCGCTGCCGCAGCTCCATGTCGAGCGCCAGCGCGATGACCGCGCCATAGGGATAATAGGAGAAGAAGATGTTCGGGTTGGTCGGGTCGATCGACTGCGCCGCATCCACGAAGGGCGCGCGCAGGCTCATTTCCTGCGGTCCGCCATAGCGCCGCGCCGGGGAATTGATGAGCGCGTTCAGCGTGCCCGACAGCTGGGCGACATAATCCTCGACCGGCATCTCGCCCGCGCGGACCACCGCGAGCGGGCCGTAATATTGGGTGAAGCCCTCGGCCAGCCACAGCGACGGCGTGGCATTGGCGCGGGTAAAGTCGAACGGCTCCAACTCGGCCGGGCGGATGCGCTCGACATTCCAGCTGTGGAAGAATTCGTGGCTGAGCGTCTGAATCTGCGAGAATTTGCCCGCCGCCAGCGAGCGCGCCTGGCTGATGACCGTGGAGTTGCGATGCTCCATGCCGTCGCCGCTGATCTGCGGCATGTAATCGGCCAGGAAGGTGTAGGTGCCATAGTCATAGGCGGGTGTCTCGCCGAAGATCGCGATCTGCTGCGCCACGACCTTCTGCGCCATCGCCGCGAAACGGTCGAGATCGGCGGCGCTGCCGTCATGATGGACGGTCAGGCGGATCGTGTAGGTCTTCGCCCCGTTCGCGACGGTCCAGTGCCGCTCGTCCCAGGCGGACAGCTCGACGGGGCTGTCCATGAAATATTGCAGGTCGCGCGCGGTGAAGACGGTCGGGTCGTTCGTCGGGGCCAGCTGCGTGGCGATCTTCCAACCGGCCTGGGGGTGGAAGCGGACGCGGATCGGCCGCGTGCTCTGCCCGACCGCCCACAGGAAGGTTGCGGGGATGTTCAGCCGGGCATGGGTCGGATCGATCTGCGCATAGGTGCCGTCGCCCCGGTCGCCGAACAGCGTGTAGCGCACCGTCACGGTGCCGTCATGGCCAGCGACCGTCCAGCCATAGGGGTCGGTCCGCTCGACGGTCAGCGGCTTGCCTGCGCCGTCGACGGCGGACACCGAATAGACGTTCTTGGCGAACTCGTGCAGCGCATAGCGGCCGGGCGACGAACGGGCCATCTGGAAGCGGACGGGGTTGCGGTCGAGCCCGCGATAGGTGACGCTGACCTGCGCCTCGTGATGCTGGGCGCGGGGGAAGGCGATGTCATATTCGACCGGCGCCTGATTGGCCTGCCGGGCGGGGGCGGTCTGCGCCGCGACCGGCTGCATCGCCGTGGTGGCCAGCGCCCACGCCGCCGTCATCGCCAGAAACCGCATGATATTCCCCTTCGCGCCAACAAGGTCGCGACTTAGGCATGGAGGCGGGCCAGGGTCCACCGCTTTTCGGGAATAGGCTGATCCGCCGAGAGACGGCCGAATCGCTGCGCCGCCCGCCCCGCAGGGCTGGTCCAGTGATCCGAAATGTCAGGAAAAATCTGGAGGCGCGACCGGGAATCGAACCCGGGTGCAAGGATTTGCAGTCCTCTGCGTCACCACTCCGCCATCGCGCCTCGATGCGTGGGAGGCGGGCATGTGTGCGGTTTTTCGCGCGGCGTCAACAGGGGAGTACGCAGTCGATTTGAAAAAGTACGCGCTGTTCCTGATATGGCCTGCGGGCGATCGATGCCGTCGCGGAGGGGTGAAGGCATTGGGTTCCATTGCTTCTCGACGCTTGCTAAACTTCTTCATGCTCATTTCACATCCGGCCCGGCCTGATATTACATATCTCTTCATCGACGCCGGATGTCTAAGGTCGGTAGTGGAGAAGATAGGCGAGAGATATCTGGGTGATAAAGCCGGTGTGACCGTGAGATACGATGTCTTGCGAGGTATCCACCAAAAGGCGTTTTACTACGATGCTGTCCCAGCGAGAGAGCATGGTGAAGAGCAGCATATCTGGCTAGAGGGCATCGATCCGCAAATGGCTGCACTAAACGCTATCAAGTCAACTGACGGCTTTCATGCTCAGTTAGGTGATCTTCGCGGTAGGAAGGCTCGGCAGAAAAAAGTTGATGTGCAGATAGCGGTTGATATGTTGCTTCACACTGTTCGGCAGAACATGGAGCGCTGCACCCTAATTGCTGGTGATATTGACTTTCAGCCTCTTCTAGAGGCTTTGGTGCGCGAAGGTATGTACGTTACATTGTGGCATCCGGATCACGCGGCAGAAGATCTGTTGAACAGTGCTGACAGTTGTATGGCATTAAGTCCAGTGTCGTTAAAATCATGCCTGTATGGCCCGGACGGATTTTGCTTAATACCAGAAAACAATTGTAACATTCGTCCCCATGATCGGTCAGATGTGCATATGACTTGGAAGGTCGGTACTAAGCAGCTTGAGGTGTCGAGATTGGGTCATCAGTGGCTGGTCGAAAGCTATGATCCGCTTGCGTCCGCAACGTCGAGCTATATCGTCCACCCGTCCCTTCGGGTCGCTCTAGCTGCTGCCGAGGATTACTGGCGTATCAAAGTGCCTTCGGAGGTTTACGGTCTGGAGGCTTAAACAAGCGAGCATGGCTCGCAACCAGCTTTGCGCTCGATTAACAGTCGGGAGCTCACTGTTCATCGATGCTCAACCGCTTGGCGATAGAAGGCCCACGCGATAGAAGCGGCGGGAACCAATTAGTGTATTGCACAACTAAAACGGCTGTGCGACAGGGATGGGCGATGATGACAACCAGCTACGATTCCTCCGATTTCGACGCGATGCGCCATGCCATGGTGGCGAGCCAGCTGCGCACCACGGCGGTCAGCGACCAGCGTGTCGTCGCCGCGATGGCGCGCGTTCCGCGTGAGGCGTTCGTGCCCGAGGCGCTGCGGCCCGTGGCGTACCGCGACGGCACGCTGGACCTGGGACAGGGGCGGGCGGTCAATCTGCCGATGGCGACCGGTCGTCTGCTGACCGAGGCGTATCTGGAGGCGGGCGACCGCGTGCTGCTGATCGGTGCAGGCACCGGCTATACCGCAGCCCTTCTCGCCGGGATCGTGACCCAGGTGATCGCGGTCGAGGAAAATGCCGATCTGGTCGCCGCCGCGCGCACCGCGTTGGCGGGGGAGACCAAGGTCGAGGTCGTGCAGGGCGCGCTCAATGCCGGGCATGCTGCGGCGGCCCCCTATGACGTGCTGGTCATCGACGGCGCGGTCGAGGAACTGCCGACCGTGCTGGTCGAGCAGGTCAAGATCGGCGGCCGGATCGTCACGGGTCTGGTCGAGAACGGCGTCACGCGTCTGGCGAGCGGTCGCCGGACCGAGGGCGGCCACGGTGTCCGCGCCTTTGCCGATGCCGAATGCACCATCCTGCCGGGCTTTGCCCGTCCTCGCGCCTTCCAATTCTGAGGGACCATGCGCCTGCACCTGACCTCCAGTCTCACCTCCGGCGTTCTGATCGGTTCGGCCCTGCTGCTTGCCGGATCGGCGTCGGCGGAGACGCTGCGCGAGGCGATGGTGCGGGCGTATCAGACCAACCCGACGATCACCGGCCAGCGCGCCGCCCAGCGCGCGACCGATGAGAATGTGCCGATCGCGAGGTCGAACGGCCTGCCGTCGCTGCAATCCAATGCGCAGATCATCGACAATATCGTTGTCGCCAACAACAACTTCCTGAACCCGGAACGCGTCGGCACCGGGCAGGTGCAATTGTCGGTGCCGCTCTATCAGGGCGGTGCGGTCAAGAATGCGGTGCGCGCAGCCGAAACGCGGGTCGATGCGGGCCGGGCGCAGCTGCGCGGGGTGGAGGCGAACCTCTTCACCAACGTCGTCGCGGCGTACATGAACGTCATCCGCGACGAGGCGATCGTCAATCTCAACACCCGCAACGTCAACGTGCTGGACACCAATTTGCGCGCCTCGCGCGATCGGTTTCAGGTCGGCGACTTGACCCGCACCGACGTCGCCCAGTCCGAAGCGCGGCTGGCGCAGGCGCGTGCGCAGCTTCAGTCGGCGCAGGCGAACTTGATCTCCAGCCGCGAGAATTACGTCAACATCGTCGGGGTCGCGCCCGTCGGCCTGGAGCAGCCGCCCGCGCTTCCCGCGCTGCCCGCGTCGCCCAACCAGGCGGTGGCGGTCGCGCTCGACCAGAATCCGCAGCTGATCGCCGCGCGGCGCTCGGCGGATGCGACCCGCTATGACATCAACGTGGCCCGCGCCAACCGGCTGCCGCGCGTGGCGGCGGTGTCGAGCGGTAACTATTTCAACTATCTGGGCTCGCTGAACGTGCCCAACGTGCCCGTGTCGGGCGTCAACGCGACGGTCGGCGTGCAGCTGTCCATGCCGCTGTTCCAGGGCGGCCGCCCGGCGGCGCAGGTCCGTCAGGCCGAGGCGCTGCGCGGTCAGGCGCTGGAGAACGCGACCGGCACCGAGCGTCAGGTCGTGGCGCAGGTCCGTTCCGCCTATGCCGTGTGGCAATCCTCGCAGGAGGTGATCGCCTCGGCCGAATCGGCGGTGCGCGCCAACTCGCTGTCGCTGGAGGGCGTGCGGGCCGAGAACAGCGTCGGCACCCGCACCGTGCTCGACATCCTGAACGCCGAGCAGGAACTGCTCAACAGCCAGGTGACGTTGGTGACGGCGCGGCGCGACGCCTATGTCGCGGGCTTCGCGTTGATCGCGGCGATGGGCAATGCCGAGGCGCGCGACCTGGGGCTGGACGGCGGTTCGCTCTATGATCCGGTCGTCAACTACAAGCGCGTCCGCAACAGGATTAACGACTGGGGCGGCGACGGCGAGCCTGCGCCGGTCGCCAGCACCACCGCCGGAACCCCCGCCCAGACGGCGGCGATCACCCGTCCGCTCGACCCCGACGTCAACGCCCCTGTTGACAGAAGCCCCGCATTAACCACAGGTGCGGAGGCGCCAAGCCGGCAATAAGGCCGGACAGGGGCCTTGGGGGCAAGAATGGGGTTTGCGGTCATGGGTGAGATCAGCGCCGAGCCGTCGATGGAAGAGATTCTCTCCTCGATCAAACGGATCATTGCCGAAGAAGGCGAAGTGCCCGCGCGGCAGCGTCGCCAGCCGCGCCCGGTGCCCGCGCCTGCGTCCGAGGATGATTCGCCCGAGGTTCTGGAACTCAGCGATCCGATGCCGCTGCGCATGAAGGTCGAGGCTGCCGCCGCCCGCGCCGCCGAATCGGCGATGCGTGCCGTGGCGCCCGAACCGGCTCCTGCGCCCGCTCCGGCCCCCGAGCCGGTGGCGCATGTCGCCGCGCCCGCGCCCGCCGCCCCCCCGGTTCAGGCCGATGCGGAGGAGATCGAGGAGCCGATCGTTTCCCCGCGCGTGGCCGAGGCCAGCCGTGGTTCCCTGGAGGCGCTCAGCCGTATGATGGTCAAGCCCGAACCCACCAGCGACGGCACCCTGGAGGGGCTGGTTCGCGACATGCTGCGCCCGATGCTGCGCGAATGGCTCGATACCCATCTGCCCGAGATGGTCGAGGCGATGGTCGCGCGCGAAATCGCCCGGATCACGCGCGAAGGGCGCTGATCCTGCCCGCCGGCTTTTCCACCTGCATCAGGATGCAAGCGGAACCGGCGGCATCCGTCCGGGTTCGTGGGGTATGAACCCGACACCCGAGACGCCCGATCTATCGAAGTCGACGCGCTCGGCCGTGTCGTCCCCGCCGATCGCCGATGCGAAGCAGCCGCATTCGGGCCAGTCGGACATCTTCTTCGCCGCCGTGAAGACAACGCGGATGCCGATGATCGTCACCGATCCCCGGCAGCCGGACAATCCCATCGTCTTCTGCAACGAAGCGTTCAGCTTCATGACCGGCTATTCCGAAGAGGAAATTCTCGGCACGAACTGCCGCTTCCTGCAGGGGCCGGAAACGGACCGCAACGTGGTGGCGCAAATCCGTGCCGCAGTGGAACGGCGCGACGAGATCGCGGTCGAACTGCTCAACTATCGCAAGAACGGCTCGACCTTTTGGAACGCGCTGTTCGTCTCGCCGGTCTATGACGATGCGGGCGAGCTGGTCTATTTCTTCAGCAGCCAGCTCGACATTTCGCGCCGCCGCGAGGCCGAGGACGCGCTGCACGAGGCGCAGAAGATGGAGGCGGTCGGCAAGCTGACCGGCGGCATCGCGCATGACTTCAACAATCTGCTCCAGGTCATCATCGGTTATGCCGATATCCTCGAGGCGCGGGTCGATCAGGGCGACCGCGGCGGACGCCGCGCGGTCGAGGCGATCGCCGCCGCCGCCGCGCGCGGCGCGACGCTGACCCAGCAACTGCTCGCCTTCGCCCGCAAGCAGGAGCTGCGCGACCGGCTGCTCAACTTCAACCAGCTGATCGAGGATTTCCGCCCGATCCTGAACCGCACGGCGGGCGAGGGCGTGGTGATGCGCCAGCGGTTGGAGGAAAATCTCTGGAACTGCCGGATCGACCCGGTCCAGGCCGAGATGGCGCTGCTCAACATCGTCACCAATGCGCGCGAGGCGATCGCGCGCAGTCGGGGGCAGGGCGAGATCACCATCTCGACCCGCAACATGATCCAGTCTGCCGACAGCGCCGACGGTCCGGCCAATCTGGAGCCCGGCGAATATGTGGTGGTCCGCGTCGCCGATGACGGACCGGGCATCGACCCGCAGATCGCCGACAAGATCTTCGACCCCTTCTTCACCACCAAGGAAATGGGGAAGGGCGCGGGGCTGGGTCTCGCCATGGTTTATGGCTTCATGCGCCAGTCGGGCGGGCTGGCCACGGTCGAGCCGGACGGCGAGGGCGTGGCGCTCGCGCTGTATTTCCCCCGCGCCGCCGGAGTCACCGAACGTCGCGCCGCACCCGTCCAGCCTGCGCGCAGCGGCGGGGTCGAGCGTGTGCTGATGGTCGAGGATCAAGAGGATGTCGGCGATCTCGGCAAATCGATGCTGGAGGATTTGGGCTATGACGTCGTCCTGACCCGCAGCGCGCGCGAGGCGCTGGACCATCTGGCGCGGGACAGCGATTTCGCGCTGCTGTTCACCGACATCCTGATGCCCGGCGGCATGAACGGCGTCGCGCTGGCGCAGGTGGTGCGGCGCGATTATCCGCATCTGTCGGTGTTGCTGACCACCGGCTTTGCCGACGAGGCGATCGACGAGGGCGCGCGCTCCTATGAGCTGATCCGCAAGCCCTATCGCCGCGCCGACCTGAACGAACGGATTCGCGCGGTCCTCGACCGGCCGGGTGCGCGAACCTGACATAAGTTCGCTTAAGCCTATTCCTCCCGTGCAAGGGGAGGGGGACCATGCGGAGCATGGTGGAGGGGTGTCCCCCCTCTCGATAGGGTGACACCCCTCCGTCAGGCCTGCGGCCTGCCACCTCCCGTTGCAGGGGAGGAATAGTGGGACAAGGCGATCGGCCCGATGGGACACGCTCCGGATAGCATCTGGCGTCACGCCGCGCGGGTGATTAAGGCAGCGGCATGACTGAGCTGCCCAAGACGTTCGACCCCGCCGCAATCGAAGCCCGCTGGTATGGCCATTGGGAGGAAAAGGGCCTGTTCCGCCCCGACCGCCCGAATGCCGAGCCGTGGACGATCGTCAACCCGCCGCCCAACGTCACCGGCAACCTGCATATCGGCCATGCGCTCGACAACACGTTGCAGGACATCCTCGTCCGCCATGCCCGGCTGAAGGGCAAGGATGCGCTCTGGGTCGTCGGCACCGATCATGCGGGCATCGCGACCCAGATGGTGGTCGAGCGTCAGATGAACGCGCGTGGCGAAAAGCGCACCGACTTCACCCGCGACCAGTTCCTGGAAAAGGTCTGGACGTGGAAGGCGGAGAGCGGCGGCCAGATCACCGGCCAGCTGCGCCGCCTGGGCTGCTCGATGGACTGGGCCAATGAGCGGTTCACCATGGACGAGGGCTTCAGCAAGGCGGTGCTGAAGGTATTCGTCGACCTGTACCGTCAGGGCCTGCTCTATCGCGACAAGCGGCTGGTCAACTGGGATGCGGGGCTCGGCACCGCGATCAGCGATCTGGAAGTCGAAACGCGCGAAGTGAAGGGCAGCTTCTGGCGCCTGCGCTACCCGCTGGCCGACGGATCGGGCTTTATCGAGGTCGCGACGACCCGGCCTGAGACGATGCTGGCCGACATGGCGGTCGCGGTCCATCCGGACGATGCGCGCTATACCGCGCTGATCGGCAAGCAGGTCCGCCTGCCGATCACCGGCCGCCTGATCCCGATCGTCGCCGACGAACATGCCGACCCGGAGCTGGGATCGGGCGCGGTCAAGATCACGCCGGGCCACGACTTCAACGATTTTGAGGTCGGTCGCCGCGCAGGGATCGAAGCGCGCGACATGCTCAACATGCTCGATGGCAAGGCGCATATCTGCCAGACCTCGGATGGCCTGATCCCCGACGCGTTCCTCGGCCTGTCGACCGCCGATGCGCGCAAGGCCGTGGTCGCGCGGTTGAAGGACGAGGGCGTCCTGATCCCGCATATCGACAAGGACGGCGAGGAGCATGACGCCGAGCCGCGCACGATCCAAACTCCGTTCGGTGATCGTTCGGGCGTGGTGATCGAGCCGTGGCTGACCGACCAATGGTATGTCGACGCCAAGACGCTGGCCCAGCCCGCGATCCAGGCGGTGCGCGGCGACGATATCAAGATCGTACCGCAGGCGTGGGAAAAGACCTTCTTCAACTGGATGGAGAATATCCAGCCCTGGTGCGTCAGCCGCCAGCTCTGGTGGGGCCACCAGATTCCGGCCTGGTTTGCCGATGACGGCCGCGTGTTCGTCGCCGAAACCGAGGAAGAGGCGCAAGGCCAGGCAGGCGAGGGCGTCACCCTGACCCGCGACCCGGACGTGCTGGATACCTGGTTCTCCTCCGCGCTCTGGCCGTTCGCGACGCTCGGTTGGCCGGACAATGGCGACAAGACGCTGGCGGGGCGTTACCCGAACGACGTGCTGATCTCCGGCTTCGACATCCTGTTCTTCTGGGATGCGCGGATGATGATGCAGGGCCTGCACTTCATGGAGGATGTGCCCTTCAAGACGCTGTATCTCCACGGTCTTGTTCGCGCCGCCGACGGCTCCAAAATGTCGAAGTCGAAGGGCAATACGGTCGATCCGCTGGGCCTGATCGACCAGTATGGCGCCGACGCGCTGCGCTTCTTCATGGCGGCGATGGAAAGCCAGGGCCGCGACATCAAGATGGATGAGCGCCGGGTCGAGGGCTATCGCAACTTCGCGACGAAGCTGTGGAACGCGGCGCGCTTCGCCCAAGCCAATGGCATCGGCGCATCGACCACGCTGGAGGCCCCGAACGCCACGCTGGCGGTCAACAAGTGGATCATCGCCGAGACGGTGAAGACGGTGCAGGCGGTGGACCTCGCGCTGGCCGACTACCGCTTCGACGGCGCTGCGAACGCGATCTACCAATTCGTCTGGAGCCGTTTCTGCGACTGGTATCTCGAACTCATCAAGCCGGTCCTTCAGGGCGGCGAAGAGGGGGGTGACGAAACCCGCGCGGTGGCGGGCTGGGTGCTCGACCAGATCCTGGTCCTGCTCCACCCCTTCATGCCCTTCATCACCGAGGAACTGTGGCACGCCATGGGCGCGCGCGATCACGACCTGATCGTGGCCCAGTGGCCGATGGCCGACGCCCGCGCGCTCGACCCCGAGGCGGAGCGCGAAATCGACTGGCTGATCCGTCTGGTCAGCGAGATCCGCGCGGCGCGCACCGAACTCAACGTGCCACCGGGCGCGCGTCTGCCGATGCATGTGCGTGACGCGAACGAGGGGACGACAGCACGCCTGACCCGTCAGGCTTCGGCACTGGCACGTCTGGCGCGTGTCGAGGCGGCCGAGGGTGAAGCGACCGGTGGTGCGCTGCAGGTCGTGGTGGATGAGGCGACCTTCGTCCTGCCGCTGGAAGGCGTGATCGACCTCGATGCCGAGCGTCAGCGCCTGACCAAGGCAATTGCGGCGGTTGAGAAGGAACGCGACGCGCTGGGCGGGCGGCTGAGCAACGCCAGCTTCGTCGAACGCGCCAAGCCCGAAGCGGTGGAAAAGGCGAAGGCCGACCACGCCGACAAGATGGCCGAAGCCGCCCGCCTGCACGCGGCGCTGGGCCGCCTGGGCTGATCCGCCTGATTCCTCCCGGTCGCCCGACGGGGAGGGACTTACCCTTGCTCGCCCAGTCGCCGCAGCCGCCGGATACGCGGCTCGCGCTGGAGTTGCGCCTCGCGCCGGATGACCTGGCGCAGCTCGTCGCGCTTTTCATGGATTGACGCGATCACAGGGCCCATCGCGACGCCCAGATCGACCAGCACCGCCTCCGACAATTGCAGCGAGCTTTCCAGCGTCTCGGGCACCGCCTCGCTGACGCCCGCACGGTACAACTCGGTCGCATGCGCCATGTCGCGGGCGCGTGCGATGATCGGCAGGTGGGGGGCGGCCTCGCGGATGCGCCGCGCCAGCCGCACGGTGAGCACCGGATCGTCCATCGTCAGGATCAGCGCGCGCGCGGCGGGCAGGTTCAGCCGGTCGACCAACTCTGCCCGTGCCACGTCGCCGAACAGCACCGGATAGCCCGCCCGCCGCGCCTCGCCGACCGAATCGATATCCGCCTCGACCGCGACATAGGGCTGGCCATGGACGGTCAGCATGTCGGCGATCATCTTTCCGACGCGGCCGAAGCCGATGACCACGGTGCGTCCGGTATCGGCATCTGCTTCGGGAGCGGGGGGCAGTTCGCCGCTGCGCGCTTCGATCCGACGCGAGATGACCCGGCCCGCCTTGGCGAGCAGCGGGGTGATCGTCAGGCCGATCGCGGTCACCGTCTGCCAGAAGCTGGCGGTCGAGGGCAGGATCAACTGCGCCTGCGCCGCCGTTCCCAAGACGATCAGCGTGGTTTCGGACGGGCTGCCCATCAGCAACCCCGTCTCCGCCGCGACGCCACGTCTGGCATGCGCCACGCGCAGCAGCAGATAGGTGACGATTGCCTTGACCGCGACGACGCCGACCACCGCGAGCAGTAGCATGTCCCAGTTCTTGGCGATCAGGCGCAGGTCCAGGCTCATGCCGACTGTAATCAAGAACACGCCGAGCGCGAGTCCCTTGAACGGCGCGGTCATGACCTCGACCTCGGAATGATATTCGGTTTCGGCGATCAGCAGGCCCGCCAGCAGCGCGCCGACGATCGGCGACAGCCCGGCGGCGGTGGTTGCGACGCTGGCGACGATGACGACCAGCAGCGAGGCGGCCAGGAACAGCTCGGGGCTCTTGGTCCGCGCGGCCTGGGCGAACAGGCGCGGCAGGACGAACTTGCCGCCCAGATACATGGCGACCACCGTCAGACCACCTCGCAACGCGACGCCCGCAATGCCGACCCAGCCTTCGTCGCTGGCGGTCGGTGCCATGGCGCCCAACGCGAAGATGATCGGGACCAGCGCCAGATCCTCGAACAAAAGCATGGCGAAGGCGCCGCGGCCCACCGGGCTCGTCGTGCCGACCAGCGGCAGCACCAAAGCGGTTGAGGACAGGGTAAGAGCAAGGCCCAGACCGATCGCTCCGGCCCAGCCTTGCCCCAGCATATGAAGCGCGATCCCGATTAGCGCCGCCGAGCCGATCAACTCCGCCGCACCGGTGCCGAACACCAGCCGCCGCATCGCCCAAAGTCTGCGAAACGATAGCTCTAAGCCTATGGAGAACAGCAATAAGATGATGCCGAACTCGGCAAAGGGCTCGATCGACTCCGGGTTGGAGATGGTCAAATAGTAGAGCCATGGCGCATGGGGTACGAGCGATCCCAGCCCCGCCGGGCCAACCAGCAGCCCGACCAAGATGAACCCGATGACCGGGCTGACCCGAAAGCGCGCAAAGGCGGGAATGACGATCCCCGCCGATCCGAGGATCACGAGGGCGTCGGAAAAGCCCTGATTGTCTAACCGAAGTGCCATGGCGCCAGACTAGCCCGGCTTTGTCGCGCTTGTCAGGTCGTTAATCCCACGAAACGACGATGGGGCGATTCGTCCAATGGGGCAGGGCGTAGGGGCGGCGGTAGGGCGGCGTGATGAAGCCGCTCCGTTTTATCGCCGCCCTTGCCATTCTGCCCTGTCTGGCGCTCTCAGCGTGCGGGGATGGCGACCGGGCGGAACGGCTCAAGAAAGCGGGGCCGAACCCGTCGCTCGACGCGCTGATTCAGGTCGCGGATGCCGATGCGGGCGCGCGGACCTTCGGCCAGTGCCTGGCCTGCCACACGATCGGCAAGGGCGAACTCGACCGGGCAGGGCCGAACCTGCACGGCATCATGGGCAAGCCGGTCGCGGGCGGGAGTCCGCGCTATGGCTATACCGCCGCGTTGGAGCGGATTGGCGGGCATTGGGACCGTGCGACGATGAACCGCTGGCTGACCTCCCCGCAACGCTTTGCACCGGGAACGAAGATGACCTTCCCCGGACTGCCCGACCCGCTCGCGCGGGCGGATGTGATTGCGTATCTGGAGCGGGAAGGGCGGGAATAGGCGAAACGCCAAACGGCGAGGGCGGGGCGTGCGCTTCGACTTCGCTTAGCGTAAACGGCGGTGAAGATAGCGCGCCCCTAATCCTCAACAGCCGTTCAGCCTGAGCGCAGTCAAAGGCTACGCGGAAACCTCTCCAATATCTGTTTTGCAGAGCGTTTCCCGTGGCCTTCGACTGCGCTCAGGCTGAACGGGGGTGGGGCAGGGTACAAAAAAAGGCCCGGAAGCAACGCCTCCGAGCCCCTTCTTCATAACCTTTCGGCAGACATTACTGCCAGTTGGCCATCGCGGTTTCGAGGTTGACGCGGATCGCCTCGAAGAACTGCTCGGTGGTCATCCAGGGCTGATCCGGGCCGATCAGGATCGCGAGATCCTTGGTCATCTGGCCGTTCTCGACGGTCTGGACGCAGACCTTTTCCAGCGTCTCGGCGAAGCGGACCACGTCGGGCGTGTTGTCGAACTTGCCGCGATACTTCAGACCGCCGGTCCAGGCGAAGATCGACGCGATCGGGTTGGTCGAGGTCGCCTTGCCCTGCTGGTGCTGGCGATAGTGACGGGTCACGGTGCCGTGCGCCGCTTCCGCCTCGATGGTCTTGCCGTCCGGGGTCATCAGGACCGAGGTCATCAGGCCCAGCGAGCCGAAGCCTTGCGCCACGGTATCCGACTGCACGTCGCCGTCATAGTTCTTGCAGGCCCAGACGAATTCGCCGTGCCACTTGAGCGCCGAGGCGACCATGTCGTCGATCAGGCGGTGCTGATATTCGATGCCCGCCGCCTTGAACTGCTCGGCGAATTCGGCGTCGAACACTTCCTGGAAGATGTCCTTGAAGCGGCCGTCATAGGCCTTCAGGATGGTGTTCTTGGTCGACAGGTACACCGGCCAGCCGCGGTTCAGGCCATAGTTCATCGAGGCGCGTGCGAAGTCGCGGATCGATTCGTCGAGATTGTACATGCCCATGGCGACGCCGGCGGCGGGGAAGTTGAACACCTCCTCCTCGATCGACTCGCCATTCTCGCCTTCCCACTTCAGGGTCAGCTTGCCCTTGCCGGGCACTTTGAAGTCGGTCGCCTTGTACTGGTCGCCGAATGCGTGACGGCCGACGACGATCGGGTGGGTCCAGCCGGGGACGAGGCGGGGAACGTTCTTGATAACGATCGGCTCGCGGAACACCACGCCGCCCAGGATGTTGCGGATCGTGCCGTTGGGCGACTTCCACATCTTCTTCAGGCCGAACTCCTCGACGCGCTGCTCGTCGGGGGTGATGGTCGCGCACTTGATCGCGACGCCGTACTTTTGGGTCGCATGGGCGCTGTCGATCGTCACCTGGTCGGCGGTCGCATCGCGATTCTGGACCGATAGGTCGAAATAGGCGAGCTCGATGTCGAGATACGGCTTGATCAGGCGTTCGCGAATCCACTCCCAGATGATCCGGGTCATTTCGTCGCCGTCGATCTCCACGACGGGGGTGTTTACCTTGATCTTCGCCATATGCGCATCCTTCAGATTAGGCGGGTTTGCCACGCGTCTAGGGGAGGGGGCGCGGCGGATCAACCACCCCTGAGGATAGGCGAAAGGACCGGGGCGAACCGAAAAGATTGTGCGATGGCCGGTGGACAGGTAGACAGGCCCGATGCCTTCGCTTGAAAAGCCCCCCGTCGCGACCACCACCGTCAAGTGGCGCTTCCCCGCCGTCCATCCCGAAGGGCGCAAATATGTGCTGATCGGGGCGGGCCTGACCCTGCTTGCGACGCTCGTTACCAAAGTGCTGTTCTGGCCGTTCGTCGGCCTGTGCATCTGGATCGCCGCCTTCTTCCGCGATCCCGTTCGTACCACGCCGCAGGGCGACGACCTGATCGTCGCGCCCGCCGACGGCCTGGTCACGATGATCCAGCGCGTTCCGATTCCGCGTGAGCTGGTCGGCGAGCTGGGCGAGGCGCCGCTGGTCCGCGTGTCGATCTTCATGTCGGTGTTCGACGTTCACATCAACCGCACGCCGGTCGCGGGCGTCATCCGGCAGGTCGTCTATATCTCGGGCAAGTTCTTGAACGCCGATCTCGACAAGGCGTCGGACGAGAATGAGCGCCAGCATTTCGTGGTCGAGGGGCGTGACGGTCGCAAGTACGGTTTCACCCAGATCGCCGGTTTGGTCGCGCGTCGTATCGTCGGTTTCGTGAAGCCCGGGGATATGGTCGCCGCCGGTCAGCGTGTCGGCCTGATCCGCTTCGGCAGCCGCGTCGACGTGTACCTGCCCGATGACGTTACGCCGCAGGTCTGCCTGGGCCAGCGCTCGGTCGCGGGCGAGACGGTGATCGGCCGTGTCGGCGGCAAGCCGATGACCGGCATCGCGCAGTAAGCCGCCCGCTTCGATGGCCATTTCCCCCCGTTTCGCGCGCCGTCGCGCCGATGGCGCCCCGCCTCGCGGTCTTCCCCTGCGGGCGATCATTCCCAATGCGGTGACCGCGCTGGCGCTGGTCTCCGGGCTGACGGGGGTGAAGTTCGCCATTGCCGGATCGTGGGAAGCGGCCGTCACCATGATCATGGTCGCGGCGGTGCTCGACGGGCTGGACGGCCGGATCGCCCGGTTGTTGCGCGGGGAAAGCCGCTTCGGGGCGGAGCTTGATTCGCTGTCCGACGCCATTTCCTTTGGCGTCGCGCCTGCCCTGATTCTGTATCTCTGGTCGCTGGAAAACCTGCCACGTATTGGCTGGATCTGCGCGGTGCTTCAGGCCGTGTTCTGCGCGCTGCGTCTGGCGCGGTTCAATTCGCAACTCGATGTGACGGATCAGCCGCGCAAGACGGCGGGCTTCTTTACCGGCGTTCCCGCCCCCGCCGGGGCCGGGCTGGCCATGCTACCGCTATATCTGTGGTTCTGGACGGGCGAGCCAATCTTTTCGTCGCCCTATCTCGTCGCGCCCTGGGTGGCGCTGGTCGCTCTGCTGATGGTGTCGAGCCTGCCGACCCTGTCCTGGACCTCGTTCCGCCTGCGCCGCCATGTGCGGTTCGAGGCTCTGGCGATCATCGTACTGGTCGGGGTCGCGCTGATCTCGGCGCCATGGCACGCGCTGACTGCGCTGTGCCTAGCCTATCTGCTGAGCATCCCCGTCACCATGATCGCCTATGCCCGGCTCAAGCGGCCGCGCGGCGGCGGAGCATCGGCGAAGGGGCAGGCGAACCCGCCGACCAGCGTCTGATGGCGATCCGCCGCTCGGCCACGACCAAGGTGGCCAGCGGCGTGAAGGCCGGTTCGACATGGCCGGTGGCCAGATGCAGGATGCGGCGCCATTGGGGTGCGATCATCATCGCTATGGTGGTCAGGGCTGCCGCCAGGGCGCCCGTGAAAACCAGAACACTCACCACGATCATCATGATGTCAGCCTCCTGCCGTACTGTACGATCCGGCACATTAACCCGACCGTAACCGTTGATTTTTTCATCCAGTTCCGTCGCCGGATCGGCGACATCAGGATAAACCGTGCCAAATCCGCGACGTTGCGAAAGCGTTATGCGACGGTTAACCTGTGTTCCCTGTTGTGATCGCTTTATGTTCCGCCGATGTTCTCATGTCAACAAGCATCGGAACAAAAGTGAACGGCGCATCGCGCTTGCCATCAGGTTTTCGATCGGCTAAGCGCCCGCCCCTCAACACCGCATGGGAAGCATCATATTTCGGTGCGCATGGGCTTTGCCCGCCGCGTCATCCGCTTCCCAGAGGACTAACCGGAAGGAATTACATTATGGCGGCACCCGTCGTCACCATGCAGCAGCTGGTCGAGACCGGCGCGCACTTCGGCCACCAGACCCATCGCTGGAACCCGAAGATGAAGCCCTACATCTTCGGCGACCGTAACGGCGTCCACATCCTCGACCTGTCGCAGACCGTGCCGCTCTTCGCGCGCGCTCTGGAGTTCATCAGCTCGACCGTCGCGGGCGGTGGCAAGGTCCTGTTCGTCGGCACCAAGCGCCAGGCGCAGGAGCCGGTCGCCGAGGCCGCTCGCCGCGCGGGCCAGCACTTCGTCAACCACCGCTGGCTGGGCGGCATGCTCACCAACTGGAAGACGATCTCGAACTCGATCAAGCGCCTCAAGACCCTTGAGGAGCAGCTGTCGGGCGACACGCACGGCCTGACCAAGAAGGAAGTGCTGAACCTGACCCGCGAGCGCGACAAGCTCGAGCTGTCGCTGGGCGGCATCCGCGACATGGGCGGCATCCCGGACGTGATGTTCGTGATCGACGCCAACAAGGAAGAGCTGGCGATCAAGGAAGCCAACACGCTGGGCATCCCCGTCGTCGCGATCCTCGACTCGAACGTCTCGCCCGACGGCATCGCCTTCCCGGTTCCGGCGAACGACGACGCCAGCCGCGCGATCCGTCTGTACTGCGAAGCCGTTGCCATTGCCGCGACCCGTGGCAACAACGAGCAGCAGCGCCGTGGTGGTGCGGACTTCGGCGCGATGGCCGAGCCGCCTGTCGAGGAAGCGCTGACCGTTGCCCCGGCCGAGACGGCCGAGCAGGCGGTCGAGGCCGAGCGTCAGCTCGACGCGTAATCGCACGGACGCCCCGCGATGCGGGCGGGGCGATCATCGACCGGGCGGGCATGGCCTCCGTTCGATGACATCGGCTTGACATGCAAGCCGTGCTAAGGGCCGCCTCCGATGGGGCGGCCCTACCCGCATCCCCCTTTTCAGACAGAGGATTGAGACAATGGCCGATATCACCGCAGCGATGGTCAAGGACCTGCGCGAAAAGAGCGGCGCGGGCATGATGGACTGCAAGAAGGCGCTCAACGAAGCCGCTGGCGACATGGACGCCGCGCTGGATTGGCTGCGCACGAAGGGCCTGGCGGCCGCGCAGAAGAAGTCGAGCCGTACCGCCGCTGAAGGTCTGGTCGGCGTCGCCACCAACGGCACCGTCGGTGCTGCCGTCGAAGTGAACTCGGAAACCGACTTCGTCGCCAAGAACGACCAGTTCCAGGCGTTCGTTAAGGACGTGACCGCGATCGCGCTGAAGACCGGCGACGACATCGAAGCGCTGAAGAACGAAGCGATGCCGCAGGGCGGCACCGTCGCCGAAGTGCTGACCAACAATGTCGCGACCATCGGTGAGAACCAGTCGCTGCGTCGCGCCAAGCGCCTCGAAGTGTCGAAGGGCGCGGTCGTGTCCTACGTCCACAACCAGCAGGCACCGGGTCTCGGCAAGATCGGCGTGCTGGTCGCGCTGGAGTCGGAAGCCGCCGACGACGTGCTGCAGTCGCTGGGCCGCCAGCTGGCGATGCACATCGCCGCTGCCTTCCCCAAGGCGCTGAACGAGGAAGACCTGGACGAGGCCGAGATCGAGCGTGAGCGCGCGATCGCGACCGAAAAGGCCGCCGAGTCGGGCAAGCCCGCCGACATCATCGCCAAGATGGTCGAAGGTGGCATCGCCAAGTACCGCAAGGAGCACGCGCTGGTCAGCCAGCTGTTCGTGATCGACGGCAAGACCAAGATCAGCGACGTCGTGGCGAAGGCCGGCAAGGACGCCGGTGCCGAGATCAAGCTGGTGGACTATGTCCGCTTCCAGCTGGGTGAAGGCATCGAGAAGGAAGCGTCGGACTTCGCGGCCGAAGTGGCTGCCGCGTCGGGCGTTCCGCAGAAGGCGTAATTCCTGCGCCGTCCCTTGATGGGACGGTGAGATAAAGGGGGGGCGGCTGCCGCAAGGTGGCCGCTCCCTTTGCATGTGGGCGGAGGGTGGACTCTCCCATCCTCCGTTCGCCCTGAGCGAAGTCGAAGGGCACGGGGTGAACGGAGCCCCAAGGGCTTCGACTTCGCTCAGCCTGAACGGATGTAGGGTGATGGGTCGGGGGCGCTTGCGTGCGTCCCACGAAAATCCCCGCAACCCGCCGCTCCATGGTTGCCCGCTGGCCGGTCGCCGCCTAAGGTCCGCGCCACTTTCATCACCAAGATCCGAGAAACGATGACCACCCCGCGCTTCAAACGTATCCTTCTGAAATTGTCGGGTGAGGTCCTGATGGGCGAGGGTGGCCTGGCCATCTCGCCCGAGATCACCGCGCGCGTGGCGCAGGAGATCGCCGATGTCCGCGCCAAGGGCTATGAGCTGTGCATCGTCGTGGGCGGTGGCAACATCTTCCGTGGCCTGTCGGCGGCGGCCAAGGGGATCGAGCGGGCGACCGCCGATTATATGGGCATGCTGGCGACCGTGATGAACGCGCTGGCGGTGCAGAACGCGCTGGAACAGATCGGCGTCGACACGCGCGTCCAGTCGGCCATTCCGATGTCGAGCGTGTGCGAACCCTTCATCCGTCGCCGTGCCGAGCGGCATCTGGAAAAAGGCCGCGTCGTGATCTTCGCCGCCGGTGTCGGCTCACCCTTCTTCACCACCGACAGCGGCGCCGCGTTGCGTGCCGCCGAGATGAAGTGCGATGCGCTGTTCAAGGGCACCAGCGTCGACGGCGTCTATGATGCCGATCCCAAGAAGGTGCCGACCGCGACCCGTTACGAAACTGTCACCTTCTCCAAGGTGCTGTCCGACGACCTGAAGGTCATGGACGCCTCGGCCATCGCGCTGTGCCGCGACAACAATATCCCGATCGTCGTCTTCAACATCCGCGAACATGGCAATTTCGGTGCCGTGCTGTCGGGCCAGGGTGTGTCGACGATCGTCCAGAACGCAGGAGCTTAAATCATGGCAGCCTATGACAAGTCCGACCTCGAGCGCCGTATGCAGGGCGCGGTCGAATCGCTGAAGCACGACCTGAACGGCCTGCGCACCGGCCGTGCCTCGACCGCGCTGCTCGATCCGGTGACGGTCGAGGTATATGGCAGCCACATGCCGCTGAATCAGGTCGCCACCGTCTCCGCGCCCGAGCCGCGCATGCTGTCGGTGCAGGTGTGGGACAAGTCGAACGTGTCGTCGGTCGAAAAGGCGATCCGCTCGGCGGGTCTGGGCCTGAACCCGATCAATGACGGCCAGACGCTGCGCCTGCCGATCCCCGACCTGACCGAGGAGCGCCGCAAGGAACTCGCCAAGCTGGCCGGCAAGTACGCCGAGGGCGCGCGCATCGCGGTGCGCAACGTCCGCCGCGACGGCATGGACAGCCTGAAGGTCGACGAGAAGAAGGGCGTCTTCGGTGAGGACGAGCGCAAGCGCCACGAGACCGAGGTGCAGAAGCTGACCGACGCCACCATCGCCGAGCTGGATGCGGCGGCGGCGGCCAAGGAAAAGGAAATCCTGGGCAAGTGAGTCCTCCGGCCGCCTCGGCCCAGACGGCTCTGGGGTCGCTGGTGGCCGTGCCCGATACGGGTGCGGTCCCGCGTCACGTCGCGATCATCATGGACGGCAATGGCCGCTGGGCCAAACGCCGCCTGCTGCCCCGCTTCGCCGGTCACAAGGCCGGGGTCGATGCCGTGCGCCGGATCGCGCGCGCGACACGGGCGATGGGGATCGAGGCGCTGACGCTCTACGCCTTCTCGTCGGAGAATTGGCGGCGGCCCGAGACTGAGATCAGCGACCTGATGGGCCTGTTGCGCATCTTCCTGCGCAAGGACCTGGCCGAGCTGGTGTCGGACAATGTCCGGTTGCGGGTGATCGGCGACTATCGCCGCTTCCCCGCCGACCTTGTGGCGCTGATCGACGATGCGATCGAGCGTACGGCGGCCAACAGCGGTCCGGTCCTTGCTATCGCGCTGAACTACGGCGCGCAGGCAGAACTGGTCGAGGCGACCCGGCGACTGGCCCGCAAGGTCGCGGCCGGTGAGATGGCGGCGGAGGCGATCACCCCGGAGGCGATCGAGGGCGAGTTGCAGACCAACGGCCTGCCGCCGCTCGACCTGGTGATCCGCACCTCGGGCGAGCAGCGCCTGTCCAACTTCCTGCTGTGGCAGGCGGCCTATGCCGAGCTGCTGTTCGTCGACACGCTCTGGCCCGATTTCGACGAGACGGCGCTGGCCGATGCGGTGGCCGAGTTCGGCCGACGACACCGGCGTTTCGGCGGCCTGTGACCGACCCTAAATCCCCCAAGGCCGGAGCGCCCGAGGCGGCCCCGGCCAACCCGCCCGCGTCCGGCATGTCCAACCTGACCAAGCGGGTGCTGGCCAGCATCGTGATGATCGCGGTGGCCAGCGTCTGTCTGGCGCTGGGCGATCTGGCCTTCTGGCTGCTGGCGGTCGTCGTCGCCCTGTTCATGATGGCCGAATGGTCCGACCTGCTGAAGGTCGATGCCAAGCAGAAGCGGCTGGCGCAGTTCGCGTTGTCGGTGCCGCTCGCCATCATGGCGCCGGGGCTGGCGGCCGGACCGGGCTTTTTCGCGCTGGGGCTGATCGCGGCGACCTTCTTTTTCCTGACCATCGTGTCGCGCCGCCCGGAATATGGGGCAGGGGCCTTTTACGTTGGCTTGCCCGTCTTTTCGCTGCTGGCGATCCGGCTGCATGACGACGGGCTGGTGCTGTCGCTCTGGTCGATGGCGATCGTCTGGGCCTGCGACAGCGGCGCGTTCTTTGTCGGGCGGCAGTTCGGCGGGCCGAAGCTGGCCCCCAGCATCAGTCCGGCAAAGACCTGGTCCGGCCTGATCGGCGGCGTGGCGGCGGCGACGTTGCTGGCGGTGCTGATGCGCTGGGCGCACGGCCTGCCGCTGCATCTGGTCATCGCGACGCCGGTGCTGGCGGTGCTGGCGCAGATGGGCGACCTGTTCGAGAGTGCCTTGAAGCGGCGTGCGGGCGTCAAGGACAGCGGCAACGTCCTGCCCGGCCATGGCGGCGTGATGGACCGGCTGGACGGCATCGTCCCGGTCGCGCCGGTCGCGGCTCTTCTGATCTTCCTGCCGGGCCTGTTCTGATGCGCAGCGTAACCATTTTGGGCGCGACCGGGTCGGTCGGCACCTCGACGCTGGACCTGATCGAGCGCGAGCCGGACCGTTACCGCGTTCGCGCGCTGACCGCCAATTGCGATGTCGCCAAGCTCGCGGCGGCGGCGAAGCGGACCAACGCCGAGCTGGCGGTGGTCGCGGACGAACGCTGCCTGCCTGATCTGCGCGCAGCGCTGGCTGGAACCGAGACTCGCGTGGCGGGCGGCCGTGCGGCGGTGATCGAGGCGGCGGCCATGCACGCCGACTGGACGATGGGTGCGATCGTCGGTTGCGCCGGGCTGGAGCCCGCCATGGCCGCGATCGCTAATGGCGGCACGGTGGTTCTCGCCAACAAGGAGCCGTTGGTGTCGGCGGGTGAGGTGGTGCTGGCGGCGGCGGCCAAGGCGGGGGCGACGCTGCTCCCGGCCGACAGCGAGCATAACGCGATCTACCAGTGCTTCGACTTCGCGCGGCCCGAGCGAGTGCGCCGGATCGTCCTGACCGCCAGCGGCGGCCCGTTCCGCCAGTCTACGACCGAAGAGATGCGCCGCGTCACCCCCGAACAGGCGGTGGCGCATCCCAACTGGTCGATGGGTGCCAAGATCTCGGTCGATTCGGCGACGATGATGAACAAGGGGCTGGAGCTGATCGAGGCCGCGCGCCTGTTCCCGGTCCCCTCCGACCGGATCGAGATCGTGCTGCATCCGCAGTCGGTGATCCACTCGGCGGTCGATTATGTCGACGGCTCGATGCTGGCGCAGTTGGGGCCCTCGGACATGCGTGTCCCGATCGCGCATTGCCTGGCCTGGCCCGACCGGATGCCGACGCCGATGGCGCCGCTCGACCTGGTTGCGCTGGGGCGGATGGACTTCGCCGCGCCCGATCCGGTGCGCTTTCCCGCGCTGCGGCTGGCGCGGGCGGCGCTGGAGGCGGGCGGGGCGGCTCCGGCCATCCTCAATGCCGCGAACGAGATCGCGGTGGCGGCTTTTCTCGCACGTCGCATCGGCTTCCTCGAAATTGCCGCAATCGTCGAGGATGTTCTTCATCGCTACGACCCGGCCCCACCGGAGTCGCTCGACGCGGTGATCGCGATCGATGCGGAAACCAGGGCGATCACGGCCGAGCGCGTTGAGGATTGCGTCGTTTGATCGAAACCCCCGGCCTGTTGTTGACCATCCTGGCCTTTGTCCTTGCCCTCGGCCCGCTCGTGTTCGTGCACGAGATGGGGCATTATCTCGCCGGACGGCTGTTCGGCGTGAAGGCCGAGACCTTCTCCGTCGGCTTCGGTCGCGAGATCGCCGGGTTCACCGACAAGCGCGATACGCGGTGGAAGATCGGCTGGTTGCCGCTGGGCGGTTACGTCAAGTTCGCGGGCGACATGAACCCGGCGAGCCAGCCCGACGCCGCCTGGCTGTCGCTGCCGCCCGAGGAACGCGCCCGGACCTTCCAGGCCAAGCCGGTGTGGCAGCGCGCGATCATCGTCGCGGCGGGGCCTGCGATCAATTTCGTCGCGGCGATCCTGATCCTGGCGGGCTTCGCCTATGCTTACGGCGAGGCGGTCGTGCCGCCGGTGGTCGGACAGATCATGCCCGGCAGCGCAGCGGCGGCGACCAGCCTTCGTCCCGGCGACCGGGTGACGGCGATCGACGACCGCGCCGTCACCGACTTCGCCGACATCGCCCGCTATGTGCAGATTCGCGCAGGCGACCGGGTGACGATCGCGGCGACGCGGGGCGGCACGCCGTTCACGACCAGCGCGACCATCGGCACCGAGGAACAGCGTGACCGCTTCGGCAACAGCTATCGCATCGGCCGCCTGGGCCTGCGCGGCGCGGGCACGGTCGACATCCGCCCGGTCAGCCTGCTGCGCGCGCCCGTCGTCGCGGTTCGGCGCACCGGCGAGATCGTCCGCATGATGGTCGAGACGCTGGGCCAGGTGATTTCGGGTCGCCGCTCGGTGAAGGAACTGGGCGGGCCGGTGTCTATCGCCAAGGTATCGGGCGAACAGATGTCGCTCGGCCTCGATGCCTTTGTTTTCTTCGTGGCGCTGGTGTCCATCAATCTCGGGTTCATCAACCTGTTGCCAGTGCCGATGCTGGATGGCGGCCATCTTCTCTTCTATGCGATCGAAGCGGTGCGGCGACGCCCCCTGGAGCCGGTGGCCCAGGAATGGGCGTTTCGCGGCGGTTTGATCGCGATCCTGGCCCTGATGCTCTTCGTGACCTTCAACGATCTAGGCAATTTGGGGCTATGGAAAAATATCCGCAGCTTGATCGGCTGACGCCGATGGGGCAGGGCGCGAGGACGACAGGGGTCGGTTCGACTTTTCTGGGGTGGGTTTGGTGACAGCAATGACGGGTATGAAGACTGTGCGCGCGGGCGCCATGCTGCTGGCGGGCACGATGCTGTCGGGTGTTCCCGTCATGGCGCAGACCGCGCCGGCCGCTCCGGGGGCGAAGGCGACGCCGGGCGCTGCCCCGGCACCGCTGGTGGCTCCGGCGCCGGTGCGCACGATCAAGACGCTGCGGGTCGAGGGCGCCCAGCGTATCGAGCCCGAGACGGTGTTGTCCTACACCAAGCTGCGGGTCGGCATTCCGTACACCCCGGAAACGCTCGATCAGGCGCTGAAGGACCTTCAGGCGTCCGAGCTGTTCGCCGACTTCTCGATCTCCGGCGTCGAGACGGGCGACATCGTGCTGCGCGTGCGCGAGAACCCGATCATCAACCGGGTCATTCTGGAAGGCAACAAGCGCCTGAAGGAAGACAAGATCAAGAAGGAGATCAAGCTGTCTCCTCGTCAGATCTTCACCCGCACCGCCGTCCGTCAGGACGTGGCGCGCATCATCGAGTTGTATCGTCGCCAGGGCCGGTTCGGCGCGGTGGTCGAGCCGAAGATGGTCAATCTCGACCAGAACCGCGTCGACGTGGTGTTCGAGATCAGCGAGGGGCCGAAGTCCAAGGTCCGCCAGATCAACATCATCGGCAACGAGAAATTCTCCGACGACGAGCTGCGCGGTGCGATGTACACCAAGCAGTCGCGCTGGTTCCGCTTCCTGTCCTCGGCCACCAGCTATGACCAGGATCGTCTGGCGGCCGACCAGCAGAAGCTGCGCCTGTTCTACCTGACCAACGGCTATGCCGATTTCCGCGTGACGAGCGCGGTCGCCGAGCTGACGCCGGACAAGAAGGACTTCATCATCACGTACGTGGTGGAGGAAGGTCCGCGCTACAAGTTCGGCGACGTGAAGGTCGACAGCCAGATCCGCGACTTCGACAACGAGAAGCTCGCCCAGTCGCTGCCGATGAAGAAGGGCGACTGGTACAACGCCAAGCTGATCGAGGACTCGATCGACAGCCTCAGCCAGACGGCGGGCCTCTTCGGCTATGCCTTTACCGACGTGAACCCCGACTTCCAGCGTGACAAGGACACGCTGACCATGTCGATCACGTTCAACATCGCCGAGGCCAAGCGCACCTATGTCGAGCGGATCGACATCAATGGCAACACGCAGACGCAGGACAAGGTCGTCCGCCGTGAAATCCGCGTGGCCGAGGGCGACGCCTTCAACAGCTTCCAGGTCCGGCGCAGCCAAGACCGCATCAACTCGCTCGGCTATTTCCAGGAAAAGCTGGAGATCAAGCAGAACCCCGGTTCGTCGCCGGACCGCATCGTGCTCGAAACCAATGTCGAGGAACAGTCGACCGGCTCGCTGCAGCTGTCGGCCGGTTACTCGTCGCTGGAACGCTTCATCATCCAGGCGAACATCACCCAGCGCAACTTCCGCGGCAAGGGCCAGGAACTGCGCGCCGGTGTGAACTATTCGGCCTATTCCAAGTCGATCGAGCTGGGCTTCACCGAGCCTTATGTGTTCGACAAGAACATCGCGCTGGGCGTCGACGTGTTCCGTCGCGACTTCAACTCGTTCAACTATCTGGGCACCACCCGCCAGACGACCTATAGCCAGGTCTCGACCGGCTTCCAGGTGCGCGCCGGTGTGCCGCTGACCGAATATTGGTCGCTGTCGGGTCGCTACGGCCTGACCTATGACCAGGTCGGCCTCGCCTCGTCCTTCTTCAATGCCGATGGCTCGTGCAACTTCCAGCAGGCGGGCCGCTATCTGTGCGATTCGATCGGCAATCGCTGGACCTCGTCGGTCGGCTATTCGCTGATCTATGACAGCCTGAACAGCCGCCTGCGTCCGACCGCCGGGCATCGCTTCTCGTTCAGCCAAGACTTTGCCGGTTTGGGCGGCGACGTGAAGTATATCCGCACCCGCGCGGAAGGCGCCAAGTTCAAGGGGCTGGGCAAGGGCTTCGTCTTCTCGATCCTGGGCGAGGGCGGTTACATCCACTCGCTCGAGAGCAGCCGTGGTCCGGGCATCGATCCGGTCCGCATCGTCGACCGCTTCTATCTGGGCGAGCCGCAGTTCCGTGGCTTCGACATTCGCGGCGTCGGCCCGCGGGTGCTGCGCGTACCGTATGTGATCGGTGCGGACGGCAGCCAGTCGCTGGGCAAGGACCGGCAGCAGTTCGTCGACGACGCGCTGGGCGGCCGTGCTTACTATCTGGCGCGCGCGGAGCTGGAAATCCCGTTGGGTTCGGGCGCGCGTGAAATGGGCCTGCGCCCCAGCGTCTATGTCCAGGCGGGCAGCCTGTGGGGCGTCACCCGGCCGCTGCCCTCGCTCAATTTCCCGCAGGCGAAGGACGCCAACGGCAACCCGCTGTTCAACAAGGATGGCTCGCCGACGCTGGCGCCGGTCGCCCAGACCGATTCCCAGGGGCGTCCGCTCTATCAGGTGCCCAGCACCGCGACGGACGGCACCGCGGGCTTCACCACCACCTGTCAGACCGGCTATTCCTCGACGCTCGGCGGGGCGTGTTCGGGCACGACGACCAATCTCGCGCTCCAGAACACCAACTATGCCCAGGAGCAGTTCTACCTCGGCACCTGGAAGCCGCGCGTGTCGGTCGGTGTCGGCGTGAACTGGAATTCACCATTTGGTCCGCTGCGCATCGACCTTGCCAAGGCATTGGTCACGCAGCCGGGCGACGACCCCAAGCTCATCACTTTCAACGTAGGGACGCAGTTCTGATGAAGACCATTTCCAAGCTCCTCCTCGCGGCGGCCCTCGTCGCGCCGGCCGCGACCGTCGCCACCACTGCCTCCGCGCAGGTGAACGGTGTCGCCGTCGCCGACCCGCAGGGTGCGATCGCCGGTTCGCGTGCCTGGACCGCCGCCCGTCAGCAGATCGAGACAACCTACAAGACGCAGCTGGACCAGGCCGAAGCCCGTCGCGCCGCGATCGGCCGCGAGCTGGAGCCGCTGGTCCAGGCGTTCCAGACTGCCCGTTCGGCCCCCAACGCCAACGAAGCCGCGCTGCGCACCCAGGCCCAGTCGATCCAGGCCAAGCAGCAGGCCGGTGAGCAGGAACTGGCTCGCCTGACCCAGCCCGCCGCCCGCGCGCAGACCTATGCGGTCGAGCAGATCCAGGCGCGTCTGGGCGAAGCGGTGCAGAACGCCGTGCGCGCCAAGAATGTCAGCCTGCTGGTCAGCCCGCAGGCCGTGCTGTTCATGCAGCCGACCGCCGACATCACGTCGGCGGTGACCGCCGAGCTGGACAAGCTGGTCCCGACCGTCAGCATCACGCCGCCCGCCAACTGGCAACCCGGCCAGCAGGGTCAGCAGCAGGGCGCAGCCCCCGCCGCCGCCGCTCCGGCGGCCGCCGCCCCGGCGCCTGCGCGTCGTCAGAACAGCGGCCGGTAATACGCGGTGACGGACGTCGTGAACGACGAGGGGAAGACCGTCATCGGCCCGCTGGACGTCACGCGGGTCATGGCGGCGATCCCGCATCGTTACCCGATGCTGCTGGTCGATCGTGTCGAGGAACTGGTCCTCGACACGTCGATCCGGGCGGTAAAGGCGGTGACGATGAACGAGGCCTTTTTCCAGGGCCATTATCCCGGCCGTCCGATCATGCCCGGCGTGTTGATCGTTGAGGCGCTGGCGCAGGCCGCCGGTGTCTTGGGGGTGGAGAGCCTGGGCCTCGCCAATTCGGGCAAGCTGGTCTATTTCATGTCGATCGACGGCGTGAAGTTCCGCAAGCCGGTCGAACCGGGCGTCCTCCTGCATCTGGAGGTCGAGTTCGTGTCGAAGCGCACCCGCGTCTGCAAGTTCGCCGGTGTCGCCAAGATCGACGGCGTTGCCGTGGCCGAGGCCAATTTCACCGCGATGATCGCCGATCCGCCCGCCGAAGCGTAAGCTGGGGCACAAGCGACCGTCACGGGCTTTTGACTAACGGGGCGCGGTCCGCTATGGGCCGCGCCTTGAGCTTTAAGGCTGGTCGGAACCAGCCATTTTCCGGAGCAATATCATGAAGACCGATACGCATCCCGACTATCACATGATCAAGGTGCAGATGACCGACGGCACCGTGTTCGAAACCCGCTCCACCTGGGGCAAGGAAGGCGACACGATGCAGCTGGACATCGATCCGCTGGCGCACCCCGCCTGGACCGGCGGTCGCGGCACCATGCTGGACACCGGCGGTCAGGTCGCGCGCTTCAACAAGCGTTTTGGCGGCGGTCTCACGCTCCGCAAGTAATCGCCTCCGGCCTCATCGCCGGACGATCGAAGGACCCGGTGCTTCCCACGAAGTGCCGGGTTTTTTGCGTCCGGAGGTGGGGGCTAAGGCAGGAATGGGTTTGCAGTCTGTTAACCAGCGGTGTTTAGGGTGAACACATGTTCGCCGCTGAATTCCAACCTGTCGAAGGCAGCAATCGACGCCGCTCCCCGCGCGCGGCGGTGACGCTGGAGACCGATCTGGGGCGTGGCGGACTGGACCGGGCGCTTTGCCGGGTGACTGATATCTCCATCCACGGCGCGCGGCTTCAGACCTATACCGAATTGCGGCGCGGCACGAAGATCTGGCTGCGTCTGCCCCATGTCGGCGAGATCGAGGCCAAGATCGTCTGGGCGACCGACTTCGCGGCGGGCTGCCATTTCCAGAATCCGCTGACGCGCGAGGCGTTCGACATATTGGCGCCGATGACCTCCTGACTCGTTCCGATCGGCTTTCCAGCGTGAGGCGACTGCGCTAGACGAGTCAAAAGCCGTAACAATTGGAACGATCTTGACGCTCTCCGCCATTCCCGTGGGTACGCCGCGCAGCGAGGACAGTATCGCCGCGGTCAGCGTGACCGAGCTGTTCACGATCGGCATCGGTCCCTCCAGCTCGCACACGGTCGGTCCGATGCGCGCGGCCAAGGCCTTCGCGGTCGAGATGCTCGACACCGGCCTGATCCCCGACCGCGTGCAGGCCGAGCTGTTCGGATCGCTCTCGCTGACTGGGCGCGGCCACCATAGCGACCGGGCGGTGCTGCTGGGCCTGGCGGGCGAGACGCCCGAGCGGGTCGATCCCGATGTGATCGAAGGGCTGCTGGCGGCCATCGCCGAGACGCGGCGGTTGATGCTTGATGGGCGTCATTCGCTACCCTTCGATCCTGAGCACGATCTGCTGTTCAGACCCGGCTTCTTGCCCGCGCATCCCAACGGCATGGTCTTCACCGCCTTCCTGCCCGATGGCAGCTCAGTCGTCCGCCGCTTCTATTCGATCGGCGGCGGCGCGATCCGCATGGAGGGGGCCGAGCCGATGCGGACCAACCGGCGGCTGGCACATCCCTTCGCCTCGGGCGCCGAATTACTCGAGCGTACCGACGAAACCGGCCTGTCCATCGCGCAGATCGTCCGCGCGAACGAAGCGGCATGGCGCGAGGATGGCGAGACCGACGCGTTCCTTGACCGGGTGCGCGATGCGATGTGTGCCTCGATCGAGCGGGGCTGTGCAGCGTCGGGCATCCTGCCGGGCGGGTTGAAGGTTCAGCGGCGCGCACAGGCGATCAAGCAGAAGCTGCTCGACCGGGCGCCACGCAGCGACCCCAGCCTGGTGTTCGAATGGGTCAGCCTCTGGGCGCTGGCGGTCAATGAAGAGAATGCGGCGGGCGGCCGGGTCGTCACCGCGCCGACCAATGGCGCGGCGGGCGTCATTCCGGCGGTGCTGCGTTATTACGAGACCTTCGTCCATGGCGCGACGCGCGACGGGGTGCGCACGTTGTTGCTGACGGCGGCGGCGGTGGGGATGCTCTACAAGAAGCGGGCGTCTATCTCAGCGGCCGAGATGGGATGCCAGGGCGAGGTCGGCGTCGCCTGTTCGATGGCGGCGGCGGGGCTGGCGGCGGCGCTGGGCGGCTCACCCGCGCAGGTCGAGAATGCCGCCGAGATCGGCATGGAGCATAATCTGGGCCTGACCTGCGATCCGATCGGCGGCCTGGTCCAGATTCCGTGCATCGAGCGTAACACCATGGGTGCGATCAAGGCGATCAACGCCGCCTATCTGGCGCTGCACGGCGACGGCAAGCACATCGTCAGCCTGGATCAGGTGATCGAGACGATGCGCCAGACGGGCGAGGACATGAAGTCGCAATATAAGGAAACCAGTCTCGGCGGCCTCGCGGTCAACGTCGTGGAATGCTGATTACTGCGCTGCCGCCCAGCGTATCGCGTTGGTCAGGATGCGGCGGTAATCGGGATCGTCGTACAGCTGCGGCTCATGCCCCAGCGCGGAGTAGAAGACGCGGCCTTTGGTGCGCGGATTGACCCACATCACGGGATGCGCCGCCCCCATGCGCAGCGTCTCGCCGGGGCGGTAGCTCGCCTCGTCCACCTGCGCCAGGATCGTCATGCCGCGCGTCGCGGGGTTGCCGTCGAAGCTGTACCATTCGTCGCGGGGCGTCCACGGCGTCCGCACACCCGCCATGATCGGGTGCCGGGGCTGCACGATCTCGATGCGCGCGGGCTGGATATGGTCGGCACCGTTCGGATGGCCGGTAAAGGTCGTGCCGATGATCGTATCGACATACCAAGGGGCCTTGTGGCTGTTGTCGCCCGCCGCATGGAGCGCCACCACGCCCCCGCCGCGCGCGACGAAGCGGGCGAAAGCGGCCTGCTGCTCGGACGTCAGGAAGTCGCCGCTGGCGCTGTTCAGGACCACCACCGAGAAACGGGATAGCTGGTCGTCGTTGAAGACGGCGGCATTTTCGGTGGTGAAGCTGGGGCGGTGTAGGCCCTTGGCGATGTCGGCCAAGACGGCATTGGAATGCGGGATATGCTCGAAATGCCGCCAGCCATTGGTCTTGGAGACGATCAGCACGCCGCGCTTCAACCCGGCGGGCAGGGTGGGGGCGACGCTGTCGACCACCTTGGGCGGCAGATGCGGATCGGAGGGCGCCTGCGCCACCGCGACCAGCACCATCATCACCAGCGTTTTCAGCATCATCCGTCTCCCTTTTTGGGGAGCGTAGCAAATCCTCCCCGGCACGGGGAGGGGGACCAGCGAAGCTGGTGGAGGGGGATCGCCGCGAAGGTCGTCCCTTGAGGAAGCCCCCCTCCGTCAGGCCTGACGGCCTGCCACCTCCCCGGACCGGGGAGGATCGTTATCAATCCGCCGCGATCGGGCCGTCATGCGGCTTGGGTCGCCGGGTGAACCAGGTCAGCCCCGCCAGCACGATGCACAGCCATGCCGACACGTAAAAGATGTCGGTCGACGCGAGCAGATAGGCCTGCCCCACCATCTGCCGGGTGACGGCGGCGGCGGCCTGTACGTCGGTCAGGCCCAGATGGCCCAGGCCGTTCTTCGCCATCTGCCACACCGGGCCTTGCCCGATCGCCTCGGACAGATGCGCTTGGTGCATCGCCTCGCGCCGGTCCCACATGGTCGTGGTCAGCGAGGCGGCGAAGCTGCCCGCCGTGATGCGCGCGAAGTTCGAGATGCCGGTCGCCGAGGGGATGCGCGCCTGCGGCACGCCGTCCAGCGCGATGGTCAGCATGGCGAGGAAGAAGGTGCTCATCGCAATGCCCTGAACCATCAGCGGTAGCACGAAATCGCTGAAACTCGCCGAGGTGTTGAGACCGGAGCGCATCCAATAGGATACCCCGAACGCCGCAAAGGCAATGGTCGCCATCACCCGCGCATCGACCTTGCCCGACAGGCGCGCGACGATGGGGGTCAGAACCACCGCCACCGCCCCGCTGGGCGCGGCGACGAGGCCCGCCCAGGTCGCGGTATAGCCCAGCTGCGTCTGAAGCCAGAGCGGGAGCAGCAGCGTGTTGGCGAAGAACACCGCATAACCGAGGCAAAAGGCGAGCGTCCCGATGTTGAAATTGCGGCCCTTGAACAGCGACAGGTCGACCGCCGGATTGGCGTCGGTCAACTCCCAGATCAGCCAGGCGATGAAGCCGACAATGGCGATCACCGTCATCACGACGATCCGGGTCGAGTGGAACCAGTCGTCATTCTTGCCCAGGTCCAGCATCATCTGAAGTGCACCGACCCAGACGACCAGCATGATCAGCCCGACCTTGTCGATCGGCAGGTTGCGGGTCGGGGTCTCTCGGGCGGACAGCCCGCGCCAGCACACGCCCGCACAGAACAGGCCGACCGGCACGTTGATCAGGAAGATCCAGCTCCAGTGATAATTGTCGGAGATGTACCCGCCCAGGATCGGCCCCATGATCGGCGCGACGAGCGTCGTCATCGACCAGATGCCCAGCGCGGTGGACCGCTTCTGCGGCGGGAAGATCGAGATCAGCAGCGCCTGACTGCCCGGGATCATCGGCCCCGACACCGCGCCCTGAAGGATGCGGAAGCCGATCAGTGAGGACAGGTTCCACGCGATCCCGCACAGGAAGGAGGCGATGGTGAACAGGAACACCGAGACGCAGAAGGTCCGCACCACGCCGAACTTGCCCATCAGCCAGCCGGTCAGCGGCACCGCCACGCCGTTCGCGACGGCGAAAGCGGTGACGACCCAGGTCGAGTTGTCCGAACTGACGCCCAGATTGCCCGCAATGGTGGGCAGCGAGACGTTGGCGATGGTCGAGTCGAGCACCTGCATGAAGGTGCCCAGCGCCAGCGCAAAGGCGACGAGCGCCAGCGCCGGGCCTTTCAGCGGCGCCGGGGATGCCCCCGCGCCACCTTGAGCGGAGGCCCCGGCCATCAGCGATTGGCCGCGATGATCTGAGCGATGCGGGCCTCGATCGCCGGGTCCTTGCCATCGGTGCCGCTGGTGCTGTCGACCTGGGTCGCGGCCGAACCGATGCGGGGCCCGCGCTGATCGGCGGTATCGACCGTGACGGTTGCCGACAGGCCGACCCGCAAGGGGTTCTGGCGCAACTCATTGGCGTCCAGCCCGATGCGTACCGGTACGCGCTGGACGATCTTGATCCAGTTGCCGCTGGCGTTCTGCGGGGGCAGCAGCGCGAAGGCGTTGCCGCTGCCCGCGCCCAGGCCGATGACCTTGCCGTGATAGACGGTCTTGCCGCCATAGATGTCGGCGGTGATCGTCGCGGGCTGGCCGATGCGCAGGTCCTTGAGCTGGGTCTCGCGGAAATTGGCGTCGACCCACAGCCGGTCGAGCGGCACCACGGCCATCAGCGGCGTGCCTGCCGCGACCTGCTGCCCCACCTGCACGGTGCGCTGGGCGACGACGCCGCTGATCGGCGCGATGACGTGCATATGGCCGCGCATGATGGCGGCGCGGCGATAGGCGGCGATGGCGGCCATCACGGCGGGGTTGGTGTCGACATCGGTGCCCTGAACGGCGGTCCGCGTCTGCGCCGCCTGGGCACGGGCGAGCGCGAGGTTCGCGGTGGCGACCTTCACCGCGTCGGCGGCGTGGGACAGTTCCTCGCCCGACACCGCACCCTCGGCGGCGGCGCCCTGGCGACGGGCATAGTCGGCGCGGGTGCGGGCCAGTTCGGCCTGGGCCTGGACGATGGCGGCGCCGCTCTGGTTCACCTTGGTGAAGTCGGCACGGGTCGCACGGACCGCGCGCGCCAGTTCGGCGGCGGCGGAGGCGAGGCCGACATCGGCGGTCGCCGGATCGAGGTCGATCAACGGCTGGCCCGCCTTCACCGTCTGGGTGTTGTCGGCATGGATCGCGAGCACCTGCCCCGGATCACGCGCGGTGATCGCCACCACGTCACCTGCGACATAGGCGTCGTCGGTCTCTTCCTCGGGCTTGGCGAGCAGGAAGTGGAACACGGCCCAGACGATCGCGGCGATCACCACGACGATGGCCAGGATGGTCAGGCCCAGGCGGCGCGCCTTGGGCTTGCCGCCGGTCGGCGCTTGGGTCGTCGGAGCAGCGGAGGAGGGGGTGGCGGCTTCGGTGTCGCTCATTGCGTGATACCCTGCGAAGAAGAGGAGAAACCGCCGCCCAGCGCGACGGCCAGCGCGATGCGCGCCTGGACCGCGTCGGCGGCGAGATTGGCGTCGGCCTGATCCGACTCCAGTTGGCGGATGTCGGGATCGATCAGGCCGAGTTGCGATTGCAGCCCGCTCGACACGCGGATCGCGTTCAGGCGGCGGGTTTCGGAGAGGCCACGCGTGACCTCGGCCTGGCGTGCGCGCTCGGTGGCGATGGTGCGGCTGCGCGTGACCGCATCCGCTGCCTCGCGCACCGCGCCGACGACGCGGTTGTTATAGTCGGCGGTCGCCAGATCGAGCGCGGCGGTGGCGCCCACCAGCCCGGCGCGTAGCCGTCCGCTGTCGAAGATCGGCAGATGGATCGCCGGACCCGCCGCTGCCGCCCCCGCATCGGCGGTGAACAGATTGCCGAGGCCGACCGCCTGGAAACCGGCCAGCGCGGTCAGGTTGATATTGGGCAGGAACGCCTTGCGCGCGACCTCCTGCCCCTTGCTCGCGGCATCGATCCGGGCCAGCGCGGCGGCGATGTCGGGCCGCCGGGACAGCAGGTCGGCGGGCACGGTGGCGGGGATGGGCAGCGCCGCGTCGAAGGCCAGCTTCGTCGGCGCGATCGTCGCGGGATAGTCCAGACCCCGACCGGCCAGCGCCGCCAATGCGTTGCGCGACAGCGCTGCCTGCGTTTCGGCACGGGCCAGTGCGACCCGCGCCTGGGCGAGCAGCGTCTGCGCGCCGGTCGCGTCGATCTGGCTGGCGAGCTGATGCCGGATGCGCGCCTGGACCAGCCCCAACGAGCGGGTGCGGGTGGCGATCGTCTGGCGTGCGATCGCCGCCTGCCGCTCGGCACGGGCGAGCTCGACATAGGTCTGCGCGACCGACCCGGCCAATGCCAGCCGCGCCGCCGTCACGTCCAGCGCCGCCGCGCGGGTCGAGGCGCGGGCGGCCTCGATCGCGGCCGCCTGTCGCCCGAACAGGTCGATCGTCCAGTTCAGATTGGCCTGCGCCTGACCCAGCCACTGGGTCGTGCCCGCATAGGGCGGCGGGATGATATAGCGGCCCGACAGCCGGTTATATTGTTCCTGCGCATCGAGCGTCACCGAAGGGCCGTCATCGGCGCGACGGGTGGCGAGCACCGACTCCGCCTGCCGCAACCGGGCCAGCGCGATGTCGAGCGACGGATTGCCCGCCAGCGCGTCGCCGATGATCCGGTCGAGCTGCGGATCGCCCAGCCCGCGCCACCAGTCGGCGGTAACCAGCGGCGCCTGCGCCGTCCCGAGTCCCAGCGTCTCGGGGGCGGTCGGGGCGATGGCGGGATGCGCCTGCGGCACCGAACAGCCCGCGAGCAGCAGCCCGGTCAAAGTCGCAAACCGCTTCATGCCACCGTCTCCAGCTTGTTGCGCAGCCGCGCCAGATCATCGACGAGGCGCTCGATCTCCTCCGGCGCCCAGTCGGCCAGCCACGCATTCCACTGCGCCACAACCTTCGCCTTGCAGCGCGTCGTGACGGTACGTCCCGCCTCGGTCAGCGAAAGGCGGACCACGCGGCGATCCTCGGTGCAGCGGCAGCGTTCGATCAGGCCGCGCTCTTCCAGCGTGTCGACGATCCGGGTCGTAGCCCCGGTGTCATGGCACAGATGACGCGCCAGTTCGGCGGCGGTGCCACCGACGCCATATTGCAGCGCCATCAGCGCGCTCCACTGGACATGGGTCACTTCCTCATCGGCAAAGACCGGCTCCAGGCCGATGCGGGCGAGCTGGAACACGCGTTTGGTCAGATATCCGACCGAGCGCTCGGGATCGAAGGGGTCTGGGTCGTTCGATGTCATATCGCTGCCATGGCAATGATTGCCTAGGCAGTCAATTCTCGTTGCGAAGATGGCATGAATTTCATGAAGGGCGGGGCGGGCCGATCGACCGCGCCCCGCCGCCGGTCAGCGGCTTTCCTTCGTCGCCTCGATCGCGGCATTGGCGGCCAAGATATAGGCCGATGTCGTCGCGACCGTATATTCGTTCTCGAACCACAGGAACGGCCACTCGGTCTTCAGCTCGGGGAAGTCGGGCTTCACAATCAGCACGCCCGGCACCAGCCCGCCGGGGATGAAGCCGTAATCGGCACGATTATGGCCATAGCCGATCAGCTTGGATGCCGTCCCCACGGTCGAGACCAGCGACAGATTGTTCGCCGGATGCCGTCCCAGCACATAGTCGATCGCGTTCAGCGTATACTCGGTGCCGATGATCTCCGGGAACGCCTTGTGCATCAGGAAGGCGGTCGAGCCGAACTCGACGACCTGATGCGATCCGGCCCAGCTGCCCTCGGCGATCGGCACGCCAAAGGGATTGTTGGCGGCCTCCGCATCCATCTTGACCTTGGCCTCGCGAACCAGCGGGACGAGGGCGGCGCGGTATCTGGCATCCATGAACGGGATGGCGCGCACCGCCGGGGCGCGGACCCAGGCGAAGTTCTTCGCGATGACGGGCATCAGCTTGCGCAGACGATCGGCATAGACGCGATCGCCCTTGCTGGTGATGAGCATCTCGACGGTCGCCCCGACATTGGCGCCATCCGCCGACCAGGGCGTGCCGGAATCGTCGCGCCCGTCGCCCGACTTGATCGGTCCCTTCTGGAACCTGCCCCACAGGACCTTGGCCGCATCCCAGGCTTCGGCCGCCATCGTCGGATCGCTGTCCGCCAGCGCGCGCGACGCCGCCGCCAGCGCTCCGGCGACCGCCAGATTGTTGGCGGGCAGATCGGTGGTGAAGGCCCAGCGATCGTCCTGCGCGCCCGAGGACCCGCCCTTTCGCTCGCTGACCCCGAGCGAGGCATCATAGGTCAGATTGTCGGTCTGCGATCCCGCGTCGCCCAGATGGGCATACTGGCGCTGCACCGGATCGATAATGCCGACGATCGCATGGCCAAACACCTTGTATTGGGCGAGCAGTTGCAGGACGCCGTGGCGGATCTGCTGCACCGCATCCTGCTTGCCGTCGGGCTTGCGGATTTCGACCGCGCGGGCGGCCTCGTCCACGCTCGTCTCGTCCCAGTCGAGGCCGTAAAGCTCGCGACCCCAGGCAAGGTCGCGGACCACCTGCGCATTCTGGGGCGTCTGGATGTCGTAATCGCCCGCATCCTGGAATCCGCCGACATTCAGGCCGGGGATATGCTCGCCGGGCTTGAACGGCGAGTCGAGGTTCGGCCCCATTCTATAGCCGTCGAAATGGACATGGTTGGGGGGCGCCTGACGCGCGTCGTCGAGGTGGCTGGGCGCGGACCAGACGCGGTACTGCTCACGGATGCCGACATGGTCCATCTGCTCGGCGATGAAGGTGTCGAGCGAGGTCTGCCAGATGCGGTCATAGGCATCGGCGGCGATACGGAACGGGTTCGTCACCTGCCCGCCATAGGCGATCGCGTAGATGCCCGGTTCGCGGACCTGCGTGAAGTCGAAGGCGGCATAGTTATACCGCATCCAGCGTCCGCGCGGGGTGACGGCCGCGCGCAAGACCGACTGCCGCGTACCATCGGCGGCCAGCCGCACCAGCTCCGCCTCGCCCGGCGCTTGCCCATGCGGATCGGTCTCGATCAGCGCCACCTTGGCGCGGCCCGGCGTATAGCCCGCTTGGTTGAACGAGACGACGGGCGGGCGCACCCAGTCCTTCACGACATTGGGGCGGACATGCCAGACGACGGCATTCTCCTTCGCTCCCGCCGCTATCAGCGAGCGCACGACGAACCAGCCATTCTGCGCCCGGTTGCGTGCGTCGTACAGCGCCAGCCCGCCTGCATCCGAGGTGATGGTCACACGGGTCAGCGGGTCCTCGGGCGACAGGGTGATCGACTTGCCGCCCGAGGCTAAGGGCGTCGGATCGCCCGACCCGTCCTTCGCCATCGGACCCGTCGCATGGCGCGGAAACAGTCCCGGCGCATTGTCCATCAGATAGGTCTTGCCGAAATAGCTGGTCGGTAGGAAATCGAGGTTGAACCCCGCCTTGCCCGCAAGGGCGGCTGGCAGGGGCTGGTCGAGATCGACCGCGATGCGAAAGCCGTCGCCCTCCGCCGTCACCTTTACCCGATAGGCGAGATCCTGATCCTTATAGGCGGAGCGGACGACGATCTGATTGGGTTCGGACCCACGCGTGCGGCTGACAAAGGCGGGGACGGGGTCCCATTGCTCGGGGGTGGGGTTGAGACGGACGGCGCCGTCGGTCGCGATCCGCTCGCCATGCAGGACGATCTGGATACCGGCATTCTTCTCGTCGAAGAAGATCGGGCTGAACTGGTTCTGGTCGACCATCACGGTCAGGCCCTGCCGTTCCAGCGTTTCGGCCGGGGTGACGGTCAAGGCGGGCGCGCCGCCCTGTGCGACCGTTTGAGCCTGTGACTGGGCATGGGCGGCGCAGGCCGCCATGATGCTTGCCGATGCCAACAAGATGACACCCATCCGTTTCAGCATAACCCCTCTCCATATAGATAGCGCTATCATTTCTGGCGACGGGCAGGGCGGTGTTTCCAATCGGATTGCCGCCATGCCCGGTACGCAGGGCGACGCGGTTTCCGCGCTCGCCTTGGGCGCAATCTGTGCCAGCTTTTCCGATTAAACAACGATAAAATCGTCGTTTGTTCTGAATCAAGATTTGATCGACGGTAGAGCGAGGGCGTTTCGGAGAGGGCTGTTGCCCGTCACCAGAGGCTCACTGTTTAACGCTCACATGAAAGGCCAGCGACGGACACGAAAACGGCGCGGACCGCTTTCGCCGTCCGCGCCGTCGTCACGTTTCCGAGAGGAAGCGTTATTTCTGCGACTGGTAGCGCGGCTGGACGCGGCCCGCTTCGTCAGCCGCCTGCTTGATCAGCTGGATGTTGCGCTTGATCGAGGCCGCCAGCGCCGAGCGGATCGACTCGTCGGCGTCCGAACCGGCGGGCACTTCGCGCAGCAGCTGGATCCACTCGCCGATGGCCTCGTCATGCTTGCCCTTCAGGTCCTTCTCCATCGCGAAATAGAAACGTGCGCGGGCATCGCGCGGATCGATGGCAATGGCTTTGCGGAAGGCGTCGGCGGCGGCCGGGGGCAGGTCGACGCCCGTCACCTTGGTCGTCTGCATCACCGTTTCGCCCAGCGCCGACCATGCATTCGCCTGGTTGGGATCGATCGCCAACGATGCGCGATAGGCGGTAGCGGCCTCGTCGAAACGGCGCTTGGCGAGCAGGGCGTCGCCCAGTTCCTTCTGCGCGGCGGCGTCACCCGGTGCCTTGCTGGCGGCGGCCTGCGCCTTGGCGGGGTCCGGCGCGGGCGTCGGACGCTCGACGAAGACCGGAGGCGGCGTGGGTTTGTCGGCCGGACGCCGCATCAGCGCGCTGGCGATGAAAGCCAGGATGACCAGGACGAGCACGATGCCCGCGATGACGAGGAGCTTGCGGCGTTTCACGATTCATCCCTGTTGATTGCGTTGGCCGGAACCTATCGTCCGCAGCGCTTTGACATAGCGCAAACCGCGGGCAAGCCGAAAATAACCTGTCTTATCCTGAAACAGAATCGGTCAAGTATCTGAGCTATAAAGGGAATATGGGAAACTTTACCGGCTGCGATAATCGCGGCGAACCGGATATACCTTCAGGGCAGGGCAAAATGATTCGCCCAATTCTAACGGTTAAAGATCACCCGAAAGTTAATGCGGCTCAGGTCGCGTCAAAGATCGGGGCGGTCAGTTCGGGAATACCCGTTCCGATATGATCCGTATCGGGGTGGTCGAAGGATGATCGGGCGACGGCTTGGGCGCCATGGCTTGATCGTCGCGCAATCCGGATCGGTTTCTGGTGTCGAACAGGGAGATTGATAATGGCGGGTATGATCAAGATGATGGCGATGGCGGGCGTGATGGCCGGTGCGCTGGTCGCCAGCGCGGCGGGCGCCACGGGTACGTCGACCTCGGTCACGAACCTGAAGGCGGGGACCGGCATCTCCGTCGACGGCAACCAGGTTCCGAGCAATCCGTCGATCCTGATCGACTTCAACGGCGCCAGCACCAACTATGGTCAGGGCTTTTCGCTCTCGGGCGGTGCGCTGACCACCGGTTCGGCCAATGGTTATAGCCAGCCCACCGGCGACTTCACCCAGTATCTGATGGTCAATGCCCAGCAGACGGCCAACCTCACCACCAAGGATAACACCTATAGCGGCTTCGGCCTCTATTGGGGTTCGATCGACTCGTTCAACAAGCTGGAAGTGCTCAACGCTGCCGGCAACGTGATCGAGACGATCCTCGGCTCGAACGTCGTGAATCCGGGCGCGGACGCAGCCGGCAGCAATTACAACGACTTCAAGTATAACCGCTACGTGACCTACACGCTCGACCAGCTGTCGGGCGAGCGGATCAGCGGCCTGCGCTTCTTCTCGGACAAGACCGCGTTCGAGCTGGACAACGTCTCGTTCTTCGGTGGCAAGCCGACCTCGGTTCCCGAGCCTGCCACGCTGACCCTGTTCGGTGCGGGCATCGCCGGTATGGTCGCCGCATCGCGTCGCCGTCGCAAGAAGACCGCCTGATCCCAGGCTTTCGACGGTCGGTCCGACAGGATCGACCGAAGATACGAAAAGGGCGGCTCTCGGGCCGCCCTTTTTTGTGTCCATCGTGGTTGGGCCGTCCGGCCGATGCCGGACGGTCCGGCGCGGGATCAGACCGCCGCGCCGTTCAGCGTTTCCATCTCGCCTAGCACCCGTGCCTTGCGGCCATAGACATATTCGAACAGCGGGCTGGCCATCATCGTGGTCACGATCGCCATCAGCACCAGCATCGAGAAGAGGGTGGGGCCGATAATGCCCTTCTGCAGACCGATATTGATGATGATGAGCTCCATCAGCCCGCGCGAGTTCATCAGCGCGCCGATCCCCATCGCGGTCCGGTTGTCCTCGCCACAGGCGCGCGCCGCCAGATAGCAGGCGCCGAACTTGGCAGCGATCGACGCGGCCAGGATGCCCAGCGCGATCAGCAGCAACGGCAGCGAGTTGACCATGTCCATCCGCGTGTTCAGCCCCGAATAGGTGAAGAACATCGGCAGCAGCAGGACGACGGCCAGCGGCTCGACCTTCTTCTTCAACTCGGTGACGAACAGGCCGCGCGGCATGAAGACGCCCAGGATGAAGCCGCCGAAAATGCCGTGCACGCCGATCGCGTCCATGATGAAGGCGGACAGGCAGAAGGCCATCAGCGTGATCGCCAATATCGTCGTGCTCATCTCGCCCCGCACCTCTACCGCCCGGCCCAGCGGTGCGAGCAGACGGCGGCCGAACAGGATCAGGAAGCCGACATAGAGGAACGCCCCGCCGATCGCGAGGATCGCCACGCCGCTGCCCCCGCCGAAGGTCGCCAGCACGATGGCCAGCACGCACCAGGACGCGGCATCGTCGAACGCTCCGGCCGCCAGCGACAAGGTGCCGAGCGGGCTGTCCGCCAGCCCCCGCTCGTTGATGATCCGTGCCAGCATCGGAAAGGCGGTCAGGGCGATGCAAGCCCCCATGAACAAAGTCGCATTGGCCTGGCTGATGCCTGCGGTGAACAGGCCGGGCACCTTCAGCAGCAGCGGAGTGATCGCCACCGCGATCAGGAAGGGGGCGATCACGCCCGAGGCGGACACCGCGATCGCACTGCGCGCTTTGGACTGGAAATGATCGAGCCGAAGCGTCAAGCCGACCAGGAACATGTACAGCGCCACGCCCAGCTGCGCCCCGGCATAGAGGACGTTGCGGGTTTCCTTGGGAAAGATCGCAGCCTGTAGATCGGGGAAGACTAGGCCGAGCAGCGAAGGGCCGAGCACGACGCCGGCGATCATCTCACCCACCACCGGCGGCTGGCCCAGGAAACGCTGCCCCGCCCAGCTGACGATGCGGCAGGCGAACAGGATCACCGCCAATTGCAGGAAGAAATGGATGCTATAGTCGCCCGGCGCATAGCTGGCTGAGCCGCCCATGATCGCGGGACCATGCGGGGACAGCACATTGCGCAAGGTCGTCCAGAAGCTGTCCGCCATGTCGTTCATTATAAAGCGTTCCTGTTTTCTGAACGGGAGTTGCCGATAAAGCCCTTGATTCAGCGCTTTATGCCATAATTTTCAAAGGTTTTGACGATATTCGGATCAAGTTCGACCGCCTTGGCGGCGTCGGCATCCGATTTCGTCTTGTCGCCCTTGCGCGACCAGACGACGGCCCGACCGAACAGCGACGCGGCCATCTTCACGTTCCCGGCCAGTGCGCGATCATAGTCCGCCATCGCCTCGTCCAGCCGGTCGAGCCGGAGATAGACGAAGCCCCGGCTGTCCAGTGCCGCGAGCGAACCGGGCTGTTTGGCGAGTGAGGCGTTGCAGTCCGCCAGCGCCGAATCCAGTGCGACGCCAGCGGTCGCCTTGTTCCAGCAGATATTGTTGAGCCAGCCCGCATCGGTCGCTAGCTCTCGTGCCCGGCGGAAGTCGGCCTCCGCCCGTGCGCTGTCGCCCTGTCGGCTATAGGCTTTGCCGCGACCAACCAGAGCGTTCACCTCGTCGGGCTTCTTGCCGAGCAGCGCCGAATAGGTCTTGATCGCGCCCGGCAGATCGCCCGTCTCGGCCAGCAGATCGGCCTTGGCGGCGATCGCCTCTTCATCATTGGGGTCCAGGCGAAGCGCGTTGTCGAGATCGGCGCGCTTGCCCGCCACATCGTTCTTGGTACGACGCAACGCGCGATTGAGGTAGATGAACGGCTCGGCCCCCACCGCGATGGCGCGGTCATAGGCTTTCATGGCGTCGGCCCGCTTGTCGATCGCGATATAGATATTGGCGGCGGCGACCTGGGCATAGGCGTCACCCGGATTGGCGGCGCTCAGCGCTTCGGCCTCGGCCACGACTTCACCCGTCTTGCCCTGTCGGCGCAGGATATTGGCGCGCAGCACATAGGGATCGACCCAGCGCGGTTGAGCGGCCGTGACCGCCCGCGCGTCGGCCAGCGCGGCGGCGTCCTCGTTCATGGCATAATAGGCCTGCGCCCGCCGGTTGACCGAGAACATGTCGCCCGGCTCGGTCTCCAGCGCCTTGCTATAGGCGGCCACGGCGTCCGCAGGTGCATCCTTTTGTTGCGCCAGCAGCCCGCGCGCGCGGAAGACGACGGCATTGCGCGGGTCGATGGCCTGTGCAGCGTCCAGATCCTTGGCCGCCGCATCCTCCTGACGCAGCCAGACATGGGTCAGCCCGCGATTGGCCAGCGCCCAGACATTCTTGGGATCGAGCGAAAGCGCCTGATCGAACGCCTTCAGTGCATCGGGGAAACGTTGCTGGTCGAGCAGCACATTGCCCCGCTCGACATAGGAGAGAGCGGAGTCGGGGGCCTGCTTGATCGCCACATCGGCCGCGGTCGTCCGGTCGGCCATCGCGTGGGCGCCGTCGCCAATCGCCAGATAGGCCAGCGCCCGCTGGCCCAGTGCGAAGCGATTGTCGGCCTCGTGCTGCAACGCCTTGGTATAGAGCGCGATCGCGTCGCGCGGCCGCTTCTCGCGGTCGGCAATCATCGCGCGCGCGATAATGGTCTGGATATAGTCGGGATCGATCTTTTCGGCCTGGTCCAGATCGGTCTTGGCCTGGGCGATCTCCCCCATCTGGATGCGGGTGAGAGCGCGGTTCGACATGGCCCAGACATTGTTCGGGTTCAGCTCGATCGCCTTGGTATAATCGGCGATCGCTTCCTCGCGCATACCCCGGTCGGCATAAAGGGCGGCGCGCTGGCCATATTCATAGGCGGTGGTGGGCGTGTTCGCGCCGACCGCCGCCATCTCCTTGTCGCTGGCGACATAGCCGACCGGCTTGCGCAACTTGGCAGGCGTATCGGCCAAGGTGCGCAGCGCGGCCTGGGCGGCGGGGGCATCGGCGGCGGGAAACTCTGGCACCATGCTCCGTTCGGTCCGCTCGATGGTGAAGACACCGTCGGTCAGTGTAGCATGACGGCGATAGGCGATGCCGCCGACCGTCTTGTCCACCTCGATCCCCGGACTGGGGCGGAACGTGCCGTTGTTCTTGGGCAGCACGATGGTTTCGCGCGTGCGGACGAAATAGGGATAGGGAACGGCATAGGGCGCGGTCTTGTCCTGCGTCCCCTCCCGCGCAAAATCGGCGCGATAGCCGACCGCGGTTCCGTCCGTGTCATAGCTGTCGCCGCCCCAGTCCATCCGGGCCAGCCCCTCCATCACCAGCCGCTCCTCGCCCGTCTTGGGATCGAAGCTGGCGGTGGCGGACTTCACCTCGATGAAGTCGTATTCGCCCTTCCAATATTCCCGCAGCGCCCGGTCGCGCGCATCGCCGGTCAGATTGGCCATGGCCGCGTTGGTGGAGATCGCTTCGTCACCGCGAAGGATGGTTTCGATCCGGGTAGGGGCGGGCGCGGCGATACCGGCGCTGGCATCCATGCGGATGGTTACGTCGTTGGTCGGCTGCTCCAGCGGCGGCGGCACCATGCGGACGAGCGCGGCGCCTTGTGCGACCAGCGGCAGACCCCAGCCGAAATTGGGTACGCGCAGCCGGTCGAGCGCGGTGTCCCCGGTCCGCGTGCCGTCTAGCCAATAGTCACGCCCGCCGATCCGGGCGCGGACCAGCACATGGTTGAACAGCCCCGCCATCGGCAGGCGCTGGTCCATGCCGTCGCCCGCGATGGTATTGACCGCGACCGGATCGGCGGCGATGTCGAGCGCGTGGAGCAGGGCGAGCAACAGCGCCGTCTTGCCCTTGCAGTCGCCATAGCGGCGCGCCCAGGTCTCCGCTGCATCGGCTGGAACATAGCCGCCCGTACCCATGGCAAGTGCGACATAGCGGACCCGGTCCTGCACCAGGGCCAGCGCGGCCTGCGCCTGAACTTTGGGATCGGGGGACAGCGCCTTGATCCGGTCGAGTTCGACCCGCAGCGGCCCGTCCGTCGGGATCGCCGCCGCCTTGTCGTAGAGCGGGGCCATCAGCGCGCCAAGATCGCTCCAGGCGGCATAGTCGGTCATCTCGATCAGCCGACCCAGCGCGTAACGCGGCGGCGCCCCCTTGGTGGCGGCTTCGGGTTCGACGCCGTCCATGGTGATCTCCACCGTCGACTGGTCGCCCTTGCGCACCGGCTTGAGCGGCGGCAGGCTGCCGACCGACCGCAGGCGCAGCGGCAAGGCGCCTGGCCATTGCACGCGAAGATGGGCGCGGCCGACGGGGAAGCCGTTCCACGCCGCCGCCAGTTGCTCGACATGGCCCTTCAGCACCGGATCGCGCGAAGTGATCGAAATGGCGAACTCCAGCGTATCGCCGACCTGCAGGCCTTCGGGCTGGATATTGGCGGTCAGCACGCCGTCCAGCATCGCGCTTTCCAGATTCTGTTCGCGGCGAACGACGGTGAAGGTCTGACCGGAGGCGAGCACGTCGATGACCTTGTCGCCGCGCCGGATCAGCAGCTTGTGTACGGTCAACGTATCGGTTTCGGGCCGCCAGGGGATCGAGATGTTTCCGGCAGCCAGCCCCTGCGGCGTCCGAATGCGCAGGGCCGTTTCGCCGTAGACCGTCTCCACGCCCTTATCCAGGGCGATCTGCTGGTCGGACAGGAGGACACGGATCGGCGCGTCGTCGGGCTTGGCGGAGGGAGTGGCGGGGGTGACGGGCTTCACCCAGGCCGGTGCGGGCGCGATGACCGGCTTGTCCGACGCATAGGCCGGTTGCGTCAGCGCACTCGTCCCCACGAGCGCCGCCAGAAATAGCTTCATAGTCCTCCCCCCAAGAGAGGGCGACTATAGCGTCGGTTCGGGGCATTTCCATATGGAGCGGGGCACGGAAATCACCGCGCCCCGCACCGACGCATCAGGCGATGGCAGGCAACCGGTCGAGATGCTTTTCCAGCGTCAGCGGATAGTCGCGGATGCGCACGCCCGTCGCGTTGTAGACCGCATTCGCCACCGCCGCGCCGACGCCGCATAGGCCGAGTTCGCCGACGCCCTTGGCCTTCATCGGATTGGCCTTGTCGTCGGCTTCCTCCAGGAAGATCACCTCCTGATGCGGGATGTCGGCATGGACCGGCACTTCATAGCCTGCCAGATCGTGGTTGACGAAAAAGCCGAAGCGCTTGTCGACCGCCAGTTCCTCCATCAGCGCCGATCCGACGCCCATGGTCATCGCGCCGATCATCTGGCTGCGCGCGGCCTTCGGGTTCAGGATGCGCCCCGCCGCGCAGACCGCGAGCATCCGACGAAGCCGCGTTACGCCGGTATAGGCATCGACCCCGACCTCGACGAAATGCGCGCCGAAGGTCGACAGCTGCCAGGTCTTGTCCAGGTCGCCGAACTCGATCCGATCCTCGGCGGTCAGCGGGCCGGAGGCGACGGCGTCGCGCAACGCGACCGATCGATTGCCGCCCGTCACCTGACCATCGGCGAAGTTCAGATCGGCCGAGTTGAACCCCAGCCGCTGGGCCACCGCCTCGCGCAGCTTGACGCAGGCGGCATAGACGCCCGCCGTGGCATTGGCCGCGCCGAACTGGCCACCCGACCCGGCCGACACCGGGTAGTCGCTATCGCCCAGCCGGACATCGACCGCGTCCATCGGCACGCCCATCATCTCGGCGGCGGTCTGGGCGATGATCGTATAGCTGCCGGTGCCGATATCGGTCATGTCGGTCTCGACGACGATCCGGCCGTCCTTGTTCAGCGTGACCCGTGCGCCCGACTTCATGTTCATGTGATTGCGGAAGGCGGCGGCGACGCCCATCCCGACCAGCCAGCGTCCGTCGCGGACTTGGGCAGGCTTGGCGTTGCGCTGCGACCAGCCGAAGCGCTGTGCGCCCTCCTCCAGGCAGCGGACGAGCTGGCGCTGCGAAAAGCGACGATCGGGCTTTTCGGGATCGACCTGGGTGTCGTTCTTCACGCGGAAGGCGACCGGGTCCATGCCCAGCTTCTCGGCCATCTCGTCCATCGCGATTTCCAGCGCCATCATGCCGGGCGCTTCGCCCGGTGCGCGCATCGCATTGCCCTCGGGCAGATTCAGCACGGCCAGACGCATCGCGGTCAGGCGGTTGGGCCCGGCATAGAGCAGCTTGGTCTGGTTGACCGCCGTCTCGGGGCCGCCGCCGGGCTGGTCGCCCGATCCGCTTTCATGCGCGATCGCCTGGATCGCGCCGTCCTTGGTCGCGCCGATGCGGATGCGCTGCGTCGTGGCGGGCCGATGGGTGGCGTTGTTGGCCATCAGCGGCCGCTGCATCGCCACCTTGACCGGCCGCCCGACCGCCTTCGCGCCCAGCGCCGCCATGACGGCATCGGCGCGCAGGAACAGCTTTCCGCCGAAACCGCCGCCGACATAAGGCGAGATCAGTCGTACCTTTTCCTTGGGCATGCCCAACGTCTTGGCGAGGTCGCCGCGACCCCAGGCGATCATCTGGTTCGACGTCCAGACCGTGAGCTGGTCCCCCTCCCAGATCGCCAGCGAGGCGAACGGCTCCATCATCGCATGGCTGTGGTCGGGGGTGGTGTATTCGGCATCGAGCTTCACCGGTGCGGCACCAAAGGCGCTTTCGAACGATCCGGTCCGATCTTCCTTGCCGGTTTTGCCCTCTTCGCCGCCGGTCAGCGGCGCAGTCTTCAGCGCTTCGTCCAGGTCATACTGGCCCTTGGCGCGATCATAGTCGATCCGCACCAGCCCGGCGGCGGCGCGCGCCTGTTCGAAGCTCTCGGCGACGACGATGGCGACGGCCTGGTGATAATGGTCGATCTCCGGCCCGCCGAGCAACTTGGCCGTGTTGAAATTGCCCTTGTTCAGCTTTCCCGCCTCGGCGGCGGTGACGATGCCCAGCACGCCCGGCGCGCCGCGTGCATCGTCGAGGTTCATCGATCGGATGCGCCCCTTGGCGATGGCGGCGCCGATGATCCAGCCATAGGCGGCGTTGGGCGCCTCGGCATGGCGTTCATAGGCATAGGGCGCGGTGCCGGTGGTCTTGCGCGGGCCGTCGATCCGGTCGTGCGGGCGACCGACCACGGTCATGCGGTCGATGGGATTGGCGCTGGCTGGCTCGGTGAATTTCATGCGGTCCTCGCCTGGCTGATGGCGGCCGCCAGCGTCCGTTCGACGAGCGGCACCTTATATTCGTTATCCTTGGTCGGGCGGGCATCGGCGAGCAGGCTTGCCGTCACCGCCTTGGCCCCCTGCGGCATCGCGGCGTCCGCCGCTTCGACCCGCCAGGGCTTGTGCGCGACGCCGCCGACCGCGACCCGGCCCGAGCCGTCCTTCTGGACGATCGCCGCGACCGATACGAGCGCGAAGGCATAGGAGGCGCGATCGCGCACCTTCTCGTAGATATGGGTGCCGCCGACCGGGCGGGGCAGGGTGACGGCGGTGATCAGTTCGCCGGGCTGGAGCGCGGTTTCGATATGCGGCGTATTGCCTGGCAGGCGGTGGAAATCGGCCATGGGGATCGCACGTGTCCGGCCCTCCGAATTCACCGTCTCGACCACCGCGTCCAGCACCCGCATCGCGACGTTCATATCGCTGGGGTTGGTGGCGATGCAATGGTCGCTCGATCCCACCACCGCCAGCTGGCGTGAATAGCCGCCAATGGCGCTGCACCCGCTGCCCGGCCTGCGCTTGTTGCAAGCCATGTTGGTGTCGTAGAAATAGGGGCAGCGCGTCCGCTGGAGCAGATTGCCCGCCGTCGTCGCCTTGTTGCGCAACTGGCCACTGGCCCCCGCGACGATCGCGCGCGACAGGACGCCATAATCGCGCCGGATGCGCTCGTCGGCGGCGAGCGCGGTGTTGGTAACGAACGCGCCGATGCGCAGGCCGCCGTCCTTCGTTTTCTCGATCCGGTCGAGCTTCAAATCCTGCACGTCGATCAGATGGGTCGGCGTCTCGACCTCGATCTTCATCAGGTCAAGCAGGTTGGTGCCGCCCGCGAGGAACTTGGCGCCCGGCCTGGTCGCCGCGCGTGCTGCCGCAACGGCGTCTTTTGCACGTTCGTAGGTGAAGGGCTTCATGCCTTGGCTCCCGCGACGTCGGCCATCGCGTCGGCGATGTTGGAATAGGCGCCGCAGCGACAGATATTGCCGCTCATCCGCTCGCGCATTTCCATGCCCGAGGCCTGCGGCCTGGCGGTCAGGTCGGCTTGGACATGGCTGGGTACGCCGCGCTTGATCTCGTCGAGCACCGCCACCGCCGAGCAGATCTGGCCCGGCGTGCAGTATCCGCACTGGTATCCGTCATGACGGACGAAGGCGGCCTGCATCGGGTGCAGCTTCTCGGGCGTGCCAAGCCCCTCGATCGTCGTGATGCTGTCGCCCTCATGCTGGAGCGCAAGCGAGAGGCAGCTGTTGATCCGCTCTCCGTTGACCAGCACGGTGCACGCGCCGCACTGGCCGTGGTCGCAGCCCTTCTTGGTGCCGGTCAGGTGGAGATGCTCGCGAAGCGTGTCGAGCAATGTCGTGCGCGGGTCGAGCGACAGGGTTTGCGCCTTGCCGTTGACCTTCAGCATGACGGGCATGGCGGGGGGATCGGCGGGCATGGTGCTCCTCTTGGTCTGCGCCTCGGCCGGGGCGGACGCCGCCATCGCGGAGGCCGCGCCCCCGACGATCACGCCGCGTCGCGACACGGTAAATTCACTGCTTTCCGCCAATGTCCCGGCTCCCTTGCACCCTGTTCAGACCCCTGTTCGGCCGCCGGATGCTATCCCGGTCGCGGATGGTCGTGCCCGACACCGCTGGCTGATCGTCATGAGGTAACGCACGTAGGCCGATTTGGTCGCCTGCAAAAATATCCTGGATCAAGTGTCGGCTTCGCCCCCGGCAAAGCAGCTCGATCCAGATCAGCAGCGGGAACCCGGCCGTCCATTCTCTCATATATTCCAGCGATAAAAATGCAGTAGGACCAATATGTTGAATGTGAATCACGATCGGGAGGCCGCGTTGCGGCGACGTTCGGAGTCTTGGTATGATCCGGCCCGGCGCCCGGCCTTGCTCGCCTTGCTCCAGCTATTGCAGAGGCGGGAATATGATTTCGTGACCGCGACGCCTGCAACTCATGCACGCGTGGTGAGACGGCCGGATCGCCGGACCGCGACCAGCCTACGCGACGTGCTGGGATGGAGCCTGGCTTTCGCCCGCGATCTGCTCGATCCGGCAGTGTCCTGGGCATTGGAGGAGGCCGGGGCGATTCAGCCCATATCGGCCGACCGATGGGAACCGACCTTGCGTGTATCGCGGGTGGGATCGCATCTCTATCTCCACTCCGCCTATCCGACGACGCAGGCGGATGCCGTGTTCCTGGGACCGGACAGCTATCGCTTCGCCCGCTGGATCGCCGAGAATGGGAAGCCCGGTGCGCGGACGGTGATGGACTATGGCGCGGGTGCGGGCGTGGGCGGCGTCTCGGCGGCGAGCGGGCTGGCGGACGCGCGGCTGACGCTGGCCGACATCAATCCCAAGGCGCTGTTCCTGGCGAGCATCAACGCCGAACATGCCGGGATCGCGCATGACACGATTGAAGCGCGCGAGCCGCAGGTGATCGAGCGGACATTCGACCTGATCGTCACCCATCCGCCCTTCATGATCGACGCCGACCGCCGCGCCTATCGCGACGGCGGTGACCTGTATGGCGCGCGGCTGTCGCTCGATTGGGTGGTGCAGGGCACCCGGTTGCTGACGCCGGGCGGGAGGCTGATCCTGCATACCGGCGTGTCGATCGTCGACGGGCGAGACGTGCTGCTGGACGAATTGCGCCGTTGCCTGCCCGAACAGGGGCTGACGATGCGTTATGTCGAGCTGGACCCCGATATCTTCAGCGAAGACCTCGACCAGCCCGGATATGAGCGGGTCGAGCGGATCGCCGCCATCGGCCTGATGATCGAGCGCGACGCCGCCCGTTGATGAACGCTCCCATCCGGTGCACAGAAGGCGCCGGGTAACGAAAAGACCGGAGGGGGGACGTGATGCGGGGAGCGGGATGGGCCGTCTTGGCGCTGGGGCTGGCCAGTCCGCTGGCGGCGCAGACGACCGGCCAAGCGACGGCGGTGCCGCAGATCGTCAGCAAGGGCGGTCGCCACGCCCTGATGGTCGATGGCCGTCCCTTCCTGATGCTGGGCGCGCAGGTCAACAATAGCAGCAACTATGCCGCCGCGCTGCCGCAGGTCTGGCCGGTGCTCGACCGCATCCATGCCAACACGATCGAAATCCCGGTGGCCTGGCAACAGATCGAGCCGGAGGAGGGGCGGTTCGACTTCACCTTCGTCCAGACCTTGCTCGACCAGGCGCGGGCGCACGACAAACGCGTCGTGCTGCTCTGGTTCGCGACGTGGAAGAACACCTCGCCCGGCTATACCCCCGATTGGGTCAAGCTCGACAATCGCCGCTTTCCCCGGATGAAGACGCGCGACGGCAAGGATCATTATGCGCTGACCCCGATGGCGCGCACCACGCTGGAAGCGGACAAGCGCGCCTTTGTCCGGCTGATGACGTACCTGAAGGACCATGATCCGCAGAACACGGTCATCATGGTCCAGCCGGAAAATGAGGTCGGCAGCTATCGCAACCCGCGCGACTATTCGGCGGCGGCGCAGACGCTGTTCGACGGGTCGGTGCCGGTGGCGCTGACCCGCAAACTCGGCAAGCCGCGCGGGAATTGGAAAACGGTCTTCGGGGCGCAGGCGGACCGGGCGTTCAACACCTGGTACACCGCGCGCTACATTGATGAGATCGTCGCGGCGGGCAAGGCGGTGAAGCCGCTGCCCATGTACGTCAACGCGGCGCTGGCCGGGCCATCCAACGTGCCCGATCCCGACGGCGTGGCGAGCGGCGGGCCGCAGCAGGACGTGCTCGACATCTGGAAGGTCGCCGCGCCCTCGATCGATGCCGAAGCGCCCGACATTTACGACCGGGCCAGCGCCAATGTGGTCGCGTACATGAACGCCTATGCCCGGCCCGACAATCCGCTGCTGGTGCCCGAGATCGGCAATGCGCGCGAGTTCGCCCGCTATTTTTACGAAGCGCTGGGGCGCGGCGCGATCGGTTTTGCGCCGTTCGGCATGGATGACACCGGCTTCTTCAACTATCCGCTGGGGGCCAAGGCATTGGACCCGGCGACGCTCGACGCCTTTGCCGGGCCTTATGGCGCGGTCGGTAGCGTGATGCGCGACTGGGCGAAGGCGGCGTTCGAGCATCCGAACTGGGGCACTGCTAAGCCCGACGACGGCAGCGACCGGGAGGCGGTGCTGGGCGACTGGCGCATACGGGCGGAGTTCGGCCAGTGGCAGTTCGGGGAGAAGAGCTGGAGCTGGCTCAAGTCCGAACCTGCGCCCTGGAAGGCCGAGCCGGTGGGCGGCATGGCGGTCGTGCAACTCTCGCGCGACGAATATCTGATGACCGGCGATCATGTCCGCGTCCGCTTCGAGCCTGCGACGCCCGACCTCAAGGCGATGATCGTCCGGGTCGAGGAGGGGCATTTCACCGATGGCCGCTGGGTGATGGACCGGGTGTGGAACGGCGACCAGACCGATTACGGGATCAACCTGATCGACCGCCCGGTCGTGCTAAAGGTCGTGATGGGCCGCTATCGCTGACCAGCAGGGTCAGCCGCATCGCGGTCCCCTGCGTCGCGTCCGCCAGCGTCAGCGTGCCGCCCGATCCCGCGAGCAGCGCGCGTGCGATCGACAGGCCCAGGCCGGTGCCACCGCTCGTCCGGCGTGAGGTGAAGAACGGCTCGAAGATGCGGTCCCGGTCACCGGGCGGGATGCCGCCGCCATTGTCGGCGACGGTGATGGCGATGGGGTCGCCTGCCTTGATACAGACGGTGATCGTATCGGCCCCTGCCTGAACGCCGTTCTCGATCAGGGTGGTCAGCACCGCCTCCAGCGTTTCGGGGGCGATGCGGGCGGGGAGGGCGGGTTCCTCCGCCTCGATGCGGATCACGACGCGGCGGGTGCGGTGCGCGTCGGCGAGCTTGGCGGCGACGGCAACCGCATCGCACGACCGATCCGCCACCGCGACGCTCATATCCGCTCGCGCCAGATCGAGCAGGCGCGAAACGAGCAGCGTCAGCCGCTCCGCATCGGCATCGGCGTTGGCGAGGAAGCGGTCGCGCTCCTCCGCCGACATGACGGACCCGTGATCCTGCAACAGCTCGATCGCGCCGCGAATGCCCGTCAGCGGCGTCTTGAACTCATGGCTGACCGCATGGGCGAAGTTGCGCAGATAGAGCGAGCGCGCCTCGATCGCCTGCGCCATGGCGGCGAAGTCGCGGTAGAGGTCCTGGATTTCGATCGCCGCCGTCGCCGGGATGGCGGGCACCGTGCCGCGTCCGGCGGCGACATCGCGCGCGGCGTCCTGCAACTCCTCGATCGGCCGGGCAATACCGCGCGACAACAGGCCCGACAGCAGGATCAGCATACCCAGGATGGACAGCACGCCAATGACGATCTTGCCCCAGTCTTGATACAGGCCGACGAACAGCGACCGTGCCGATCGCGACAGCAGCAGCACGCCGACCACCCGGCCGTTCACCATTATCGGCCGCGCATAATGGACCCGCGTCGCCGCCGCCCGCGACAACCAGTCGAAGCGATAGATCGCCTCGTACCGCGCATCCCGCCGCAACACGGTGCGCGGTGTGCTGGTCAGCGCGGCGGCGACCTCGGGCAGACCCGCATAGCTTCCCCATCGCGCGGAACCGCTGACGATCCGCCCGTCCCGGTCGAGCAGGATGATCGAGGCGAGTGTCGCTTGCCGCGTGGCGGCCAGAACGGGGGCGAGCCGCTTGGCCGCTTCCCGCGCATCGGCCGTCGGTGGCGGCGCTGGACCGGGGGCAGGGCGTTCGGGCAGGATCGGCGTGGCGCTGAGATCGACCGCCGTGGCGTTCGGACTATAGGGGCTGGGCATCGGAGCCAAGGGTCTCGCCACGCTCCTGCCGGGTGGCGCGTCCGGCCACAGGGCAGCGGCGCTGGCGGCCAGCGCCGCGCCTTGCGCGACCAGTTCCGCCTCGGTCTGGCGGACCAGCGTATTCTCATAGACGCGCAACGCAACCGCACCGACACCCGGCAGAGCCGCGACGAGGAAGAAGCTGGCGAACAGATAGGTGCGTAAGCTCAGTCGCGGCCAATGGCGCTTGGCCCAGGCCTTGAGCGGCGCAATCACGCCGCGCCGCCGGTACACGCCCCCAGCCGATAGCCGATCCCGGCACGCGTCTCGATCACATCGGTCCCGCCATGTTCGGCGAACTTGGCGCGCAGGTTGCGGATATGGCTGTCGATCGTCCGATCAGTCACGGCAAAGCCCGGCCCGTGCAGCCGGTCGATGATTGCGTCGCGGCTGAACACCTTGCCCGGCATCACCGCCAGCGTGCGCAGGATCGAAAATTCGGTGACGGTCAGCGGGATTTTGGCCTCCGCCCAGCGCGCCTGCCATCCCTCGATATCGAGGCTCAGGCAGCCCTGCCGGATCGCCGCGCCCGCGCTTTCGACGCTGGGCGGATGGGCATGGGTGCGGCGCAGGATCGCCATGACCCGCGCCACGACTTCGCGCGGGGAAAAGGGCTTCACGACATAATCGTCCGCGCCGAGTTCGATCCCCAGCACACGGTCGATCTCGTCGTCGCGCGACGACAGGAACAGGATCGGCGTTTCGCTTTGGTTGCGCAGGCGGCGACAGACCTCCAGCCCGTCCATGCGCGGCATGTTGATGTCCAGCACGACGAGGTCGGGACGGTGCACGGCGACCTCGGTAAGGGCGGCCTCGCCATCCGCCGCCTCGATCGTGTCCAGCCCCGCCTTGCCGAGCGCGAAGACGAGCAGTTGGCGGATATTGGGGTCGTCATCGGCGACCAGGATCGTGCGGGGCATGGGGCACAGGATCATGGGCGGCGGCCTTCGTCAACGGGCGGGGGCGGGAAGGGTTCGCCGCCGCACCGGCGCTGCTCGTGCGGTTTGACGTGGGGGCCGATCCGTCCCCGTGCTGCGGCCAGCCGCCGGGCGCCGCGCCAGGTCCAGCTATGCCAGTCGGCCTGTTCGCGGATCAGACGCGCCGCCACCTGATCGATGACATAGCCGGTGCGCTCGCGCAGAACCGGCCCGGCGGCGCGGTGTTCCAGCGCGATCAGCGGCAGCAGGGCCGCCGGCCCCGTGCTTTCCAGATAGCAGAGGTCGATGTCATCGGCGCTGCGGGCATGGGTCACGTTCCAGCTCGCTGAGATCGCGCCCAGATCGCTCGCGCATCCGGCGGTCAGCACCACGGCGGCGGCCAGCGCATTGGCGTTGACCAGCCAGCGCGCCGATAACCCTCGCCACATCCGCCAGAGGATCAGGACCAGCCCCATCGCCACCAGCCCCATCCAGGCCAGCGCCGCGATCCGCCACGGGGTCAGCGAAAAGACCGCGATATAGTCGATCGTCCGCAGGATGCTGGAGGCGACCAGCAGCACATTCTGCCCGACCCATAGTGTGATGAGGCGGCGCAGGGTGCGGTCGTCCTCCGACCCGGTGGCATAGAGCACGAACCCGCCCGCCAGCAGCGCGGTCACGATCAGCGGATAGGCTCCGCGATGCGCATAGTCCGCCAGCGTCACCCCCTGGGGCAGCGGCGCGTCGCTCCACAGAAAGGCGAGGTCGAGGCCGTTCTGCACCGCGAAAATCAGGTTGAACGCCACCAGCGACAGGATCAGCGTCGCGCGTCGCAACCGGGGGAGCAGCGGCGTCGAACTCGAACTTGCCAAGCCGGACGCAAGCATCGTCCCGCGCGGCCGCAGGCTGGACCATATCAGCAGCAGGAAAGGCAGCGAAAACAGCAACCGGCACAGGATGTCCGACAGGTCCGGAAAGCGGATCGCGGCGAAGGCGTTGTCGATCAGCGGATTGGCCTGCGCGAACAAGGCCAGGAATAGCGCACTGCCCGCCACGGGCACGGCCAGCATCGCGGCGACCGCCACCAGCTTCGGCCCGCTCCGCCCGCGCTCGATCCGCGACAGGCGCGCGGCGTCGCGCAAAGGGGCGACCAGGCTGAGGAGTCCGTAGACCACCAGCCGCCCCGCCGCATGGATGGCATCGTCATAGTGGCGCAGCGGCGACAGCGTCGCCATGCCGATCGCGATCAGGAACATCAGGACCTTGAGCGGCCCCGGATCATCGACCAGCATCAGTCCGAACAACGTCGCCACCGCGATGGCCACTCGCGCGGATTTGCTGGCGCGGACGTCCGGTCGGGTCAGCAGCAGGACGATGGTCCAGCCGAGCGCGAAGCCGCCCAGCGTCCAGCCCGGCTCTTGCGCATAGAAGAACAGATGCGCCAGCCCGATCAGCGCGGCGGCGCCGATCAGCTTGCGGCGAAAGGTGAATGGTCCCGATGTTCTGGGTATCATGCCGGTCTCCCTTGATGGGGCCGCTATGGGCGGCGCGGGTCGAGGGGGACCGGGCGGATCGACGTGTTTCGTGCGCGCTATCGGTGCAGAAACGGTGCAGACGCGTTCATCCACGCCATCGGACAAATCGCTTTGCACGCCCGTATCAACGGCTTAGCCTCCCAGTTGACAAGTTCATCATGGGAGTGTTCATGCAGCGTCGTCAGTTCCTCGCCTCCGCCAGCCTGGCTGCGGCCGCCGCCGCCACGCCGTCCTGGGCAAAGACCGGCCAGGGCATGGGCGCGCGAGATGCGGAGCTGCGGGCGATGCTGGACCGCTTCTTCTATGCGCGGCTGGAGGACAGCCCGGAGCAGGCGACCTCGCTCGGTCTCGACACCGGGCCGCGCGCGCATTTGAAGGCGCGGCTCGGCGATGCCTCACGCGCTGGTGAAATGCGCCAGTTCGCCCGCGCGCGGCAGGAGCGCGCCCAGCTCGCCACCATTCCCCGGAGCGCGCTGGGGCAGGGCGCGCGGCTCGATTACGACATCCTCGCTTACGGGCTGGACCGGGTGATTGCGGGCGAACGTTTTTCTTATGGGGCGAGCGCGGGCCGTTATGCGCCTTATGTGCTGAGCCAATTGTCGGGCGCGTATCGCGATGTGCCGGATTTCCTGAACGGCCAGCACCGGATCGCCCACGCCGCCGATGCCGACGCCTATGTCGCGCGGGTGGAGGCGTTCGGCCCGGCGATCGATGCCGAAACCGAGCGGCAGCGTGAAGATGCCGCCAAGGGCGTCTTCGCCCCCGACTATATCCTCGACACCACGCTCAAGCAGTTGGCGGCGGTTCGTGACAAGGCGCCCGAGGCGACCGGCCCGGCGGTCGATATCGCCGCCAAGTTGAAGGCCGCGAACCTGCCCCCCGACCGCGCGCAGGCGGTCGCACGGCTGATGGTCGAGCGGGTCTTCCCGGCGCTCGACCGGCAGCGGGCGTTCGTCACCGAATTGCGGGGCCGGGCGGTGCATGACGCAGGCGTCTGGCGGCTGCCGGACGGCGAGGCCTATTATACCGCCGCCGCTGCTGCAGCGACCACGACCGAGATGACCGGCGACGAGATCCACCGGCTCGGGCTGGCGCAGGTGGCAGAGATCGGTGCGCGGATCGATGGCATATTGAAGGCGCAGGGCATGGCGCAGGGTAGCGTCGGCGAGCGGCTGGTCGCGCTCAACAAGCGGCCGGACCAGCTCTATCCGAATACCGATCAGGGCCGCGAGGCCCTGCTAGAGCAATTGCGGTCGCAGGTCGCGGCGATGACCCGCCGCCTGCCCGAACAATTCGCGGTCCTGCCCAAGGCACCGGTTGAAATCCGCCGCGTGCCGGAGGCGATCCAGGCGGGCGCGCCGGGCGGCTATTATCAGTCCGCCTCGCTCGACGGGTCGCGGCCCGCCATCTACTATATCAACCTGCGCGATACGTTCGACCGGCCGAAATTCGGGCTGGCGACGCTGACCTATCACGAAGCGGTGCCGGGCCATCACCTGCAGGTCATGTCGGCGCTGGAGAGCCAGGACATTCCGCTGATCCGCAGGCGCGGCTTCTATTCGGGCTATTCGGAGGGGTGGGCGCTCTATTCCGAACAGCTCGCCGACGAGATGGGGATGTACGATGGCAATCCGCTGGGCCAGGTCGGCTATCTGCAATCGCTGCTGTTCCGCGCCACGCGCCTCGTCGTCGATTCGGGGATGCATGCTAAGCGCTGGAGCCGGGAGAAGGCGACCGACTATCTGATCGCCACCACCGGCATCGCGCGCGGGCGCAGCCAGGGGGAGATCGACCGTTACACGGTCTGGCCGGGTCAGGCGTGCAGCTACAAGATCGGGCACACCGTCTGGACCCGCCTGCGCGACGAGGCCAAGGCCAAGGCGGGCGCGACATGGGACCCCAAGGCGTTCCACCGCGTCCTGACGCTGGGTGCGATGCCGCTCGACGTGCTGGAGCGCGTGGTGCGCGAGCGGATGGCGTAACGGTCCTCTATTCCTCCGAGGCTTGGCCAATCGTCGTTGGAGCGGATAGGGTCCGTGGCGGAGGAAGATGCCCATGAACCTGTCACGTTCCCTGTCCGTCCTGTCGCTGCTTGGTATGGTTGCGATGCTATCGCCGACCGGGGCGAGCGCTGCCGATAAGGATGCCCTGCCGCGCAAGATCGGTGACTGGACGTTGGCGGTCAGCGAGGATGGCGATGGGTGCTTCCTGACCCGCATCTACGACCGGCCGGGGAGCACGACGTTGCTGCTCGGGCTGGACCGGGACGGATCGAACCATCTGACGGTCCTCAACGCCAACTGGTCGATCAAGCCGAAGGAGCGGCTGGCGCTCGACTTCACGCTGACGGGGGGCAGCTATCCCAGGCATTTCGCGGTCGGGCTGGCCTCGGATGACCAGCAGGGTTTTGTCACCAGCTTCGAAAAGCCGTTCCCGACCTATCTCGCACGGTCGCAGGCGCTGAACATCGCGCGCGGCGATGTGCCGGTCGAGCGGCTGTCGCTGGCGGGTAGCGGAGCGGCGATCGCGGCGCTGCGCGATTGCGTCACCGCGCGACAGGCGAAGCCCGCCAAGGCGACCCGTTCCGATGATGCGATGGACGGTATTCCGCGCGATCCCTTCGCCAAAGGCGCGGCGCGCAAGCGTTGAAAGCTGAACCGCATCTTAACATGATGTGCCTTTGTGCAAATAGTCGCACAGTAACGTTTGGTCGAAAAACCGGCACGGTCGAACAGAAACAGGATTGTCGAACTTTTTCCGCTCGGCTTCGTTGTTGCGGTTGGTTAACGACTGGAAGAACTGTTATGTCGGCTTATGCATCTAAATCCCTTCTCGCCGTGGTAACCTTGGCGGGTGCCGTCAGCCTTGGTGGATGTGCGACGAAATCCTTTGTGCGCGAACAGATCGCCCCGGTAAGCCAGCGCGTCGACTCGCTCGAATCACGGCTCCAGCAGACCGACGGCACGGCCAAGCAGGCCTTGGCGGAGGCGCAGGCCGCATCGGGTCAGGCACAGCAGAACGGCCAGCGGCTCGATCAGCTCGGCGGCCGCGTCGATGGCGTCGAACAGCGCCTGACCGTTCAGGAGCAGAAGCCCGCCCGGCGTCCGCGGCATTGATGCCGACGCGTCCCAGGCAATAGACGATTGTGATCTGCCGTGCCGGTCCTTCCCCTTGCCGGGGAGGGGCCGGCCTTTTCCGTGAGTAAGCTCCCCCGATGAAATTCCTGATGGCGCCGCTGGTCGCGCTGACCTTGCTTCTCCCGGCCGCGGCTCCCGCTAGCCCGCCCAAAGCGACAGCCGCCAAATCGAAATCCAAGGCCAAGGCCAAGGCGAAGGCGAAGCCGAAGGTCGTGGCAGAGGCGCCGCCCCCCGTCATCCCGTCCCCCGCCGCGCAGCGGGTCATCAACTGGGTGATGGGCGATCACGACAATCGCGGCCTGCCCTGGGCGGTCGTCGACAAGGTCAACGCGACGATCTTCCTGTTCGCCCCCGACGGCAAGCCGCTCGCCGCCGAGCCGGTGCTGATCGGCATCATGCCGGGCGATGATGCCAGCCCTGGCGTCGGCACCAAGACGCTGGCCTCGCTCGGCCCCGCCGAAAAGACGACGCCCGCTGGGCGCTATCTCGCCAAGTTCGGCCTTCCGGTCGCGGGGGAGCGGGTGCTGTGGGTCGATTATGCCACCTCGGTCGCGCTTCACCCGATCCCCAAGGATGCGGGGGCGAAGGAAAAGCGCCGCGAACGGATGCTGTCGCCGACGCCGGACGACAATCGCATCACCTTCGGCTGTATCAACGTGCCCCAGGCCTTTTACACCCGGCAACTGCGCCCGACTTTCCGCAAGAAGGGCGGCTATGTCTATATCCTGCCCGATACCAAGACCTTGGAGCAGGTGTTTCCGCGTCTCCACACCCAGGTCGCGGGATAAAGAGGAGAGGCGCCACAATCGTTAGGGATGCGTCTTTTGCAAGCCATTCTGTCCCCGGACAATGACGATCCCGTGAACAGTTGCAATCGACACCATCGATTTGCTGGGATAAGCCGGTCAAATGGCAGACATTCCTCAGACCCCGCTGCTCGACACGGTGCACACCCCCGACGACCTTCGTCGCTTGGCCCCCGAGCAGTTGCGGCAACTCGCCGACGAATTGCGGACCGAGACGATCTCGGCCGTCGGCACCACCGGCGGCCATTTGGGCTCGGGGCTGGGCGTCGTCGAGCTGACCGTCGCCCTCCATTATGTCTTCAACACGCCCGACGACCGGCTGATCTGGGACGTCGGGCACCAATGCTATCCGCACAAGATCCTGACCGGGCGGCGCGAGCGTATCCGCACCATCCGCCAGGGCGGTGGCCTGTCGGGCTTCACCAAGCGGTCGGAAAGCGAATACGACCCGTTCGGCGCGGCGCACAGCTCGACCTCGATCTCGGCGGCGCTTGGCTTTGCGGTCGCCAACAAGCTGGCGGGCACGCCGGGCAAGGGCATCGCCGTGATCGGCGACGGCGCGATGTCGGCGGGCATGGCCTATGAGGCGATGAACAATGCCGAGCAGGCGGGCAATCGCCTGGTCGTCATCCTCAACGACAACGACATGTCGATCGCCCCGCCGGTGGGCGGCCTGTCTGCCTATCTGTCGCGCATGGTGTCGAGCCGGGAGTTCCTGGGCGTGCGCGACGTGCTCAAGAAGCTCGCCAAGCGTTTCCCGCGCCCGATCCAGAAGGCGGCGCAGAGGACCGACGAATTCGCGCGCGGCATGACCATGGGTGGCACGCTGTTCGAAGAATTGGGCTTTTATTATGTCGGCCCGATCGACGGCCACAATCTCGACCATCTGATCCCGGTGCTGGAGAATGTCCGCGACGCCGAGCAGGGGCCGATCCTGATCCATGTCGTCACCAAGAAGGGCAAGGGCTATGCCCCGGCCGAGGCGGCGGCGGACAAATATCACGGCGTACAGAAGTTCGACGTCATCACCGGCGCCCAGGCCAAGGCACCGCCGGGGCCGCCCGCATACCAGAACGTATTCGGCGAGACGCTGGCCAAGGAAGCCGACAGCGATCCGCGCATCTGCGCCATCACGGCGGCGATGCCGTCGGGCACGGGGCTGGACCGCTTCGCGAACGCGCATCCGGAGCGCTTCTTCGACGTCGGCATCGCCGAGCAGCACGCCGTCACCTTTGCCGCAGGGCTCGCGGCGCAGGGGATGCGGCCCTTCTGCGCCATCTATTCGACCTTCCTTCAGCGCGCCTATGACCAGGTGGTCCATGACGTCGCGATCCAGAATCTGCCGGTCCGCTTCGCGATCGACCGCGCTGGTCTGGTCGGCGCGGACGGGGCGACCCATGCGGGGTCGTTCGACGTCACCTATCTGGCCAGCCTGCCCAACATGGTCGTGATGGCGGCCGCCGACGAGGCGGAGCTGGTCCATATGGTCCATACCTGCGTCAACCACGACAGCGGCCCGATCGCGGTCCGCTATCCGCGCGGCAACGGCGTCGGCGTCGCGCTGCCCGAGACGCCGGAACTGCTGGAGATCGGCAAGGGCCGCGTGGTGCGTGAGGGCAAGAAGGTCGCGATCCTCTCGCTCGGCACCCGCCTGGCCGAGGCGTTGCGCGCCGCCGACACGCTGGAGGCCAAGGGGCTGTCGACCTCGGTCGCCGACCTGCGCTTCGCCAAGCCGCTCGACGAGGCGTTGATCCGCCGGATGCTGACTACGCATGAAGTGGCGGTGACGATCGAGGAGAATGCGATCGGCGGTCTGGGCGCGCACGTCCTGACCATGGCGTCGGACGAAGGGCTGATCGACGGCGGCCTCAAGCTGCGCACGATGCGCCTGCCCGACATCTTCCAGGATCAGGACAAGCCCGAGGTGCAATATGCGCAGGCCGGTCTCGACGCCGATGCGATCGTCGAGACGGTGCTGAAGGCGCTGCGCCATAACAGTGCCAACGTCACGGAAGGCGCGCGGGCGTGATCCGTGGCTGGACCGCCGTCATCGTCTTCACGACGCTGGCGGTGGTCATGATGGTCGGGCTGAACGTGCGCATGTGGAGGCGGATGAAGCAGACCACGGCGGCGGCGAAGGCGGAAGCGGAGCGGGAAGCGATCGAGTCCGACCAAACCCCCCAACCCCCGTTCAGCCTGAGCGAAGTCGAAGGCCACGCGCGCACCTAGGCAGAACCTGTTCCCCGGCGAAGGCCGGGGCCCAGTTTCGGCGCAATTGCGATGGCGCGGTGAATCGGCGTGGGAGGCCCTACCCACCGGCCGGTTTGGCCTCCCACTCAATGCCCCTATTCACTCTCGGCCTCACCGAAACTGGACCCCGGCCTTCGCCGGGGAACGAGAGGGAAGAGGTTTTCCCTTGGCCTTCGACTTCGCTCAGGCAGAACGGAGGCTGGGGGGTAATGCCACCCCACCTCCGTTCACGCTGAGCGATGTCGAAGCGCACGCCCCCACATTAATTAATCTGACCTCACCGCCCCAGATAATGAGCCTGCGCCGCGTCGGTCGCGTTTACCGCCAGCACCGCCCGCGCTTCGCTGGGCGACAGGGGCCCGGACGGCGAGGGCCGGTCCATGCCGCTCGCGGCGATCACCCGGCCGAGCAATTCCTGCCCTTCCTGCCACCAGCCCAGGCCGCTGGCGGCGTTGATATGTCCCTGATGCCCCGCATCGACGAAATGGCTGCCCCAGTCGACCGCCAGGCTGTGCGCGCGGTCGATCGAGATCCACGGATCGTCCTGGCTGGCGACGAGGATCGAGGGGAAGGGCAGCGGCGTGCGGGGCGAGGGCGAGAACGCCTTCAGAGCCTCGGGCGCGTCGGCCCGGTCGACATCGGCGGGCGCGACCAGCAGGGCGCCCGCGACCGGCCAGCCATAGGGCTGTGGCGACAATTCCGCCCACCAGGCGACCGCCAGACAGCCCAGCGAATGTGCCGCCAGGATCACCGGCGCCTGCGCCTGCCGGATCGCCTGGTCCAGCCGCGTGACCCAGGCATTGCGATGCGGGGTCGACCACATGCCCAGTTCGACGCGGATCGTATCGGGCCGCGCCTCTTCCCATAGGGACTGCCAGTGCGAGCGGCCCGAGCCGCCGAGACCGGGAACGGTGAGGACCGTAGGCTTGCGGGCCTCATAGGATGCGAACGAACCCATATGGCATCTCCTCGATAGGGCCGGGTCGACTCCCGATCCTGCCGAAGAACATATTCCTACCAATCTAATAGGCAATAGGCGATGCGCCCGGCGGATGACGGCTTGCGACGGGCCGAGGCGGCTTGTAGGGGCGGGCGATGGCCAAGCAGCGTGTCGACCAGATGCTCGTGGATCGCGGACTCGTGGAATCCCGGTCCCGCGCGCAGGCGCTGGTGATGGCGGGCCTCGTCTTTTCGGGCGAGACGAAGATCGCCAAGCCCGGCCAGCAGCTGGCCGAGGACGCCGTGCTCGACGTGCGCGGGCGCGATCACCCCTGGGTGTCGCGCGGCGGGATCAAGCTCGCGCATGGGCTGGAGCATTTCGGCTGGGACGTGACCGACGCGGTCGCGATCGATGTCGGCAGCTCGACCGGCGGCTTTACCGACGTGCTGCTGCAAAAGGGCGCGGCGAAGGTCTATGCGGTCGACAGCGGCACCAACCAGCTGGCGTGGTCGCTCCGCCAGGACCCGCGCGTCATCGTCCATGAACAGACCAGCGCCCGCATCCTGACCGAGGCGCATATTCCCGAACCGGTCGATATCATCGTGTGTGACGCCAGCTTCATCGGGCTGGCCAAGGTGCTGGAACGGCCGTTGAGCTTCGCTAAGTCCGGCGCACGCTTGCTCGCACTGATCAAGCCGCAGTTCGAGGCGGGGCGTGAAGAGGTCGGCAAGGGCGGGGTGGTCCGCGATCCGGCGGTCCACCAGCGGGTCTGCGATCAAGTCGTCGCGTGGCTGACCGACAGCGGCTGGCAGGTGGCGGGCGTGACACAAAGTCCGATCACCGGACCCGAGGGGAATATCGAGTTTTTGGTGGCCGCATCCCGAAATTGAACGGGTGGGGACCGAACGGCGTTGACCTTTCCGTTTACTGTGCCCCGACCCTGGGGCAGATCGACGGGCATCATGGCGAAAGAGGAACGAGTGGGCACGATCGCGTCTAAGGGGCAGTTGCGCATGTCATTCCTGCGCTGGGCGGTCGTGATCGTTCCGCTGATCCTGTTGCTCGGCTTCGCGTCGGGGCGGGTGGTGCCGTCGGGGAGCGAGAATAGCTGGTACGTCGCGCTGACCAAGCCCGAACTGAACCCGCCGGGCTGGGTGTTTCCAGTCGTGTGGTCCACGCTCTACGTCCTGATCGGCCTGGCGTTGGCGATGATCGTCCATGCGCGCGGGGCCAGGGGGCGCGGGGTCGCGATCGGCCTGTTCGCTGTCCAGTTCCTGCTCAACCTGTCCTGGACGCCGCTGTTCTTCGGTGGGCACAAGGTGCAGCTGGCGCTGTTCGTCATCATCGTCATCCTGCTCCTGGCGATCGCCACCACGGTCGCCTTCTCGCGCATTCGCAAGGGCGCGGCGTGGCTAATGGTGCCCTATCTGGTGTGGCTGTCCTTTGCAGGCGTGCTCAACTGGCGGATCGACCAGCTCAATCCCGATGCGGAAAGGCTTGTGCCGGGGGCGCAGACCTCCCAAATGCTGTGAAACGACTTTTGGGAATTTGATATGCAGGCCGACAACAAGCTGTTCGACGATTTCGCCAAGGTGATGAACGGCCTGGCAGGCACCGTGGCGGGCATGGGTCGTGAGGCCGAGGCGAGCGCCCGGTCGCGCGCACGCGAATGGATCGGCGGGCTGGACTTCGTCAGCCGCGAAGAGTTCGAGGTCGCCAAGGCGATGGCCGTCGCCGCTCGGGACGAGGCAGATGCGCTGAAGGCGCGTCTGGATGCGCTGGAAGCGCGCCTCAACGGTACGACGACCGGGGCGCAATCCTGACCGACCTGATATCTGAACGGAGCCTGTCCGGCCCGCCCGGCCGGACAGCTATCCACAGATTTCGGCATCGGATGGCTTGCGGCCTGCCCCCGCGCAGTGCAACCTGCGCTGGTCTGGGTTTGTTCGCAAAGGCCTGTGATGCTTGAATCGACCGATCATGAAGCCGAAGAATCGGCCCCCATCGACATGCTGGAGGCCTATTTCGCCGCGCATGGATGGGAACATGAGCGCCACGACGAGGAAATCGTCGCGACGGTCAAGGGCAGCTGGGCCAGCTACGAACTCCGCGCGCTCTGGCGCGACGACGACAGCGTCCTGCAATTCCTGGCTTTTCCCGACATCAAGGTGACGGAAGACCGCCGGTCCAGCATCTATGAGGCGCTGGCGCTGGTCAACGAACAGCTGTGGATCGGCCATTTCGAGCTGTGGTCGAACAGCGGCATTCTTCTCTATCGTCATGCCGCGATGGTCGATGGCGGCGAGGACGGCACCATCTCGCTCTCCGCGACCGAATTGCTGGTCGAATCGGCGATCGAGGAGTGCGAGCGCTTCTATCCCGTCTTTCAGTTCGTCCTGTGGGGCGGCAAGACCCCGCGCGAGGCGCTGGCCGCGGCGCTGATCGAAACCCAGGGCGAAGCGTGAGTTTTCCGTCCGGGCCGATCTGGCTGATCGGGTGCGGCAACATGGCGGGGGCGATGCTCCGCCGCTGGCTGGCCGAAGGGCTGGACCCCGCGCAAGTCACCGTCATCACCCGCAGTGGCACGCGCGCGCCCGAGGGCGTCCGCTCGCTGACCACGCTGCCGGTCGATGAGACGCCTGCGATCCTGATGCTGGGGTTCAAGCCGCAGCAACTGGGCGGCATCGCCCCGGCGCTGGCGCATCTGAACCCCGCGATCCTGCTGTCGATCCTGGCCGGAGTCGAGGAACAGACGCTCGCCAGCCATATTCCGGCGGGCGCGGTGGTGCGGATGATGCCCAACCTGCCGGTCGCGATCGGGCAGGGGGTGACGGCGCTCTACACCCGCTCCACCGACCCGGTCGTGCGTGAGACCGCCGAGGCATTGGCCCGGCCGCTGGGTCTGGCCCCCTGGGTGGAGGACGAAGCGCGGTTCGACGCGGTCACCGCGCTGGCGGGATGCGGGCCTGCCTTCGTGTTCCGCTTCATCGACGCGCTGGCGCAGGCCGGGATGGGGCTGGGCCTGTCCCCCGAATTGGCGCAGCAACTGGCATTGGCCACCGTCGACGGGGCAGGGGCCATGGCGATCGCAGCAGACGCCCCGCCCGCTGTGCTGGCGGATCGTGTGGCCAGCCCGGGTGGTTCGACCCGCGAGGGGCTGAACGTCCTGGACGCGGATGATGCGCTCAAGCGGTTGATGGCCGAAACGCTGACCGCTTCGGAACGCCGCAATCGCGAAATGGCCGCCGCCGCGCGACGGTGACATCGGTCGTAGAGACAGGTAGGCTGCATATTCCTCCCCTGTAAGGGGAGGGGGACCATGCGCAGCATGGTGGAGGGGTGTCGCCCTCTCGGTAGCTGGACACCCCTCCGTCAGGCTACGCCTGCCACCTCCCCTTACAGGGGAGGAAAGTACGGGAATTTATCTGGGCGAACAAACGTCAGCCGTCGTTGGACCGCAAATCCTCGATCCGGGCGCGCTCATTCTCGGGGATGAACCCCTCCAGCACGGTCCAGAACCCCGTCACCGCCTGCTGCCCCGCCCGCGCATAGGCCTTGGACAGCTTTTCGCGCAGCGCGTCGAACAACTCGGCCTCCATCGCCGCGCCCGTGGGCGTTAGTCGGAGCAGCCTTTGCCGACGGTCGCGATCGCCGGGCCGCGTCTCGATGAGGTCACGGCTCGCCAGTTCGTTGAGCACGCGGCCCAGCGATTGCTTGGTGATCGCCAGCAGCGACAACAGCTCGCTGACCGTCATGTCGGGCTTGCGCGCCATGAAATAAAGGGCGCGGTGATGGGCACGGCCCAACCCCTGCGCGGCAAGACCGCGATCGATCGAGCGCACGAGATGGCTATTGCCGAAATACAGCAATTCCATACCCCTGCGGAGTTCTGGTTCGCGGAGAAACTGTGCCGATGCGGACTGGTTAGAGGCAGCCATGTTGACCCGTCTACTCACACGCCCTAGGCCACGGCAACCCAAAACAGAGAGATGACCATGGAAGCGCCCCAAGCCCTTACGTTTCGTTTCGATCCGTCCGCGACTCCCGTCGCGGCGAGCGAGCGGGCGGCGCGTCTGGTAGATCCAGGCTTCGGGCGTGTGTTCACCGATCACATGGCGCTGATCCGCTATAGTGACGACAAGGGCTGGCATGACGCGCAGATCACCGCCCGCGCGCCGCTTCAGGTCGATCCGGCCGCTTCGGTCCTGCACTATGCGCAGGAAATCTTCGAGGGCATGAAGGCCTATCGCCTGGCCGATGGCGGCACCGCGCTGTTCCGGCCCGAGGCGAATGCCCGCCGCTTCCAGGATTCGGCGCGGCGCATGGCGATGCCCGAGCTGCCCGAGACGCTGTTCCTGGAGTCCGTCGAGCGGCTGGTCGAGATCGAGCGCAACTGGATCCCCGAACAGGATGGCGGCGCGCTGTACCTCCGCCCCTTCATGTTCGCCAGCGAGGTGTTCCTGGGCGTGAAGCCCTCGGCAGAATATCTCTACATGGTCATCGCCTCGTCGGTGGGCGCGTACTTCAAGGGCGGTGCGCCCGCCGTGTCGATCTGGGTGAGCCAGGGCTATACCCGCGCGGCCCCCGGCGGGACCGGCGCGGCCAAGTGCGGCGGCAACTATGCCGCCAGCCTGCTCGCGCAGAAGGAAGCGATCGCCAATGGTTGCGACCAGGTGGTCTTCCTCGACGCGGTCGAGCGCCGCTGGGTCGAGGAGCTTGGCGGCATGAACGTCTTCTTCGTGTTCGACGACGGCAGCCTCGTGACCCCGCCGCTGACCGGCACGATCCTGCCCGGCATCACCCGCGATTCGATCCTGACCATCGCGCGGGCGCAAGGACTGACCGTGCGCGAGGAACCCTATGCCATCGACCAGTGGCGCGCCGATGCCGCCAGCGGCCGCCTGGTCGAGGCCTTCGCCTGCGGCACCGCCGCCGTCGTCACCCCGATCGGCAGCGTCGCGGAACCCGCGGGCCGCTTCACCATCGGCACCGGCGGCCCCGGCCAGCTGACCACCACCTTGCGCGAGCAGTTGGTCGCGATCCAACGCGGCCAGGCCCCCGACCCCCATGGCTGGATGCGCCGCCTGGGCTGATAATTTCAAGCCGATAAGGGCTTTTCAAGAGCGGCGCGCCCGGTATAAGGCGCGCCTCTCCACTGGGGCGTCGCCAAGCGGTAAGGCAACGGTTTTTGGTACCGTCATACGCAGGTTCGAATCCTGCCGCCCCAGCCAGCAGAATCACTCGATTCGGCTGTAAAGTGAATACCTTGAGCGCGGTTCAGCAAAACTTGGATGCGGACGGATGCGGCCTGAAATGGCCTCATGCGGACGCGTATTGTGCCCGATTTGTGCCCGCGTTTTTGTGTCGCTTCGCAGCCCGTGAGGGATTCGAAACGTGGCATCGAGACAGCCTTTCACCCCGGCCAGCCTGGACAATCTGAGGTCCGGCTCGCTCACCGATCCGCAGACGCCCGGCCTCATCATCGAGGTCGGTGCCCGCGGTAAGAAGACCTGGAAGTATCGCCGTCGCCTCCCGGATCAGGATGTGACGGTGAAGATGACGCTGGGCAGCTATCCTGCGTACCGGATCGGCGATGCCCGCGAATGGGCGCGGGAACTTAATAGTGACGTCGAGACCGGCATCGACCCGCGCGAGGCGCTTCGCGAGGCGGCGGCACGGGCGGAGATGACCGTCGCCCGCGCGCACGCCCTCTATATGACGGCCGCGCGGGAAGGGCGCGCGTCGCGGGCCAAGCGCCTGAACAAGCCGCGCACGATCAAGGACAAGCAGGACATCTACGATCGCGATATCGCACCCACATTGGGTGCGAAGATCATCTACGAAGTGACCGAGAAAGACCTGATCAAACTGGTCTCGAAGAAGGGCGAAACCGCCAAGGTCCGGGCAAACCGGCTGGCCGCCGAACTGAAGGTCTTCTTCGGCTGGGCGGCGGGCTTGCGCGGACTGGTCGTCGGCCTGGAAAACGACCCGTCCCGGCGGCTGGGTGATCTGAAGTTCGTTGAAACACGTCGGACGCGAAAGCTCGACCTCGATGAGATCCGCTGGTTCCTGCAGGCCGTCGCGCCGGAGAAACGCGACTTCCGGCGTGGCCTGATCCTGTCCCTCCTGACCGCAACGAGGATCAGCGAACTGGTCAAGGCTCGTAGCTCCGAGATCGAGAATGGCGTGTGGACGATCCCCGCCGCCCGATCCAAGAACTCGACCGCGCATGCCATCGCCCTGGGGCCGTTGGGGGCAGCGGCTATTTGCGAGTAATCACGAGTGGGTTTTTCCCGCCGAGAGGGTGGAAGGGCCGCGTACCACCGGCTGGTACAAGGCCAGGGATCGCGTGCTGGCCCGAATGGAGAAGATCGCCGACAGGCCCGTTGATCGCTTTTGCCCGCACGATTTTCGACGAACGGCGCGGAGCAACACCAAGCGGCTGAAGGTCGACTTCGAGACGGCCGAAGCGATGCTGAACCACCTGAAGGTTGGAATGGAACGGATTTACGATGGATATGAGCTCGAAGAGGAAAAGGCAGCCTGGTTCCTCAAGTGGGAGCGTGAGATCATCCAGTTAGCGGAGAAGGCGGGGGTGGCAGCTGAACTCGAAGTCCCGGTTCAGCCGAAGCGAGCCGTAAAGGCACCTTCCGGGCAACGCCGTTGTACGCGACGATCGTAGGCTGCGTGAGAGCGGTCAGAGGAAGCCGGAGGTTTGAGAGTCTCCTCCGCGTGACAGTAATTGGGTATTGCGACCGCGGCAGGTGTCGACCAGACCCGGTCGTTCGCGTTCACTCCGGCGAACGTCTGGTCCCGGCAGTAGCTGCCGTTCGCCCTGATGAAGGCCAGCGACCGAAACATGCCGAATGGGCGACCGTCTGCACCGCATTCAAATCCTGGGCCGCGACCCAGCACGTCGGAACTCTGGTGGGAGCACGAACCCGCTGCGCGGGAGGGGCGTGCGGGGCATGGTTGAGGTGATACAACGGGCGTTGCGCGCCGGTTGAGCCCTGCGGGCGAGAGGCAGAGCATCGGGGTTCCACGAAAGGAGCCCTGCCATGACCATTATTGCCCCGGTTGTTGCCGTCAGCCCGCTACGCCAGCGTCTCATCGACGAGATGGATATGCGCCGTTTCGGTCACGAGACGCAGCGTAACTACATCCGCGATGTCGGCCGGTTCGCCACGTTCCTCGGGCGCCCGCCGGACACGGCAACGGCGGAGGATGTCCGGCGCTTCCAGATCGAGCAATGTGACCTGGGCGTGCCGGCACCGACCATGAACGCCATCGTGTCGGCGCTGCGGTTCTTCTTCACGCAGACGCTCGACCGGCCGGACCTGGCGCGCAAGCTGGTCCGCATGCGGCACGTGCGCAAGCTGCCGGTGGTGCTGAGCCAGGACGAGGTGGCGCGGCTGCTCGCGGCGACCACGTGCCTGAAGCATCAGGCGGCGTTGTCCGTCGCCTATGGCGCGGGGTTGCGCGCGTCCGAGATCGCCGCGCTCAAGGTCCGCGACATCGACAGCGAGCGCATGCTGCTCCGGGTCGAGCGCGGCAAGGGCGGACGGTACCGGAACGCCATGCTCCCGGCCGGGCTGCTGGCGTTGCTGCGGGAATGGTGGCGGGTCGGTCGGCGGGAGGGTGTGTTGCACGTCGATGGCTGGCTGTTCCCCGGCCAGCACTATCTCAAGCCAGTCAGCACCCGGCAGTTGCACCGTATCGTCGTCGAGGCGAGCGTGGCGGCGGGCATCGGCAAGCGGGTTGGGCCGCACACGCTGCGGCACTGCTTCGCCACGCATCTTCTCGAGGATGGTATCGACGTCCGCATCATCCAGACGCTGCTGGGGCACGCGAAGCTGGAGACCACCGCCTATTACACGCAGGTCGCCACCCGGGTGTTGCGCAACGTCACCAGCCCATTCGACCGGCTGGCGGCAACCGCCAGAGAAGCAAGGGCGTCGAGCGGCTGAGCGGGCATGCGCGCCTCCATCGAGGTCGCCGACATCTTCCGTGCCGCAGGTCCTGCGTACCGGGCTGCCCGCGCCGGGCATCTGAGCCTCGACCAGCTCAAGGTCATGTCGGCCATCGAACATTGCCGCACCGCCGTCATGGGCGGGCACGTCGAAGCCTGTACCGACTGCGGGCACTGGCGGGTTGCCTATAACTCCTGCCGCAACCGGCACTGCCCGCGATGCCAGGGCGCGGCCGCGCGGACGTGGCTTGCCGAGCGCGAAGCCGACCTGCTGCCGGTCGGCTATTTCCATGTCGTCTTCACGCTGCCGGCCGAGGTCGCCGACATTGCGCTCCAGAACAAGGCGGCGGTCTATGGGCTGCTGTTCCAGGCGGCGTCCGGGACGATGACGACCATCGCTGCGGACCCGAAGCATCTGGGTGCCCGTATCGGCATCACCGCGGTGCTCCATACGTGGGGCTCGGCGATGACCCATCATCCGCACATCCACATGATTGTGCCGGGTGGCGGGCTGTCGCCGGACGGCAGCCGCTGGGTGTCGTCACGCCCGGCGTTTCTGCTGCCGGTGCGCGTGCTGGGAAAGCTCTTCCGCCGCCTGTTCCTGACCCGGCTGATGGCCCTGCACGACGCCGGGCGGCTCGCCTTCCATGGCAGCCTCGCGCACCTCGCCGACCGGCGGGCGTTCCTGCGCCACATGGCACCGATCCGGAAGAAGCGCTGGGTGGTCTACGCCAAGCCGCCGTTTGCCGGACCGGAGACGGTGCTCGCCTATCTGTCGCGCTACACCCACCGCGTTGCGATCTCGAACAGTCGGCTGCTGCGCTTAGACGAGACCGGCGTCACCTTCCGCTACAAGGATTACCGCCGGGGTGGTGCTGAACGACAGCAGGTCATGACGCTGGCCGCCGAGGAGTTCATCCGTCGGTTCCTGCTCCACGTCCTGCCCAAGGGCTTCCACCGCATCCGCCACTACGGCCTGCTCGCCGGCGCCACCCGCAAGGCGCATCTCGAACGTGCCCGCGAACTGCTTGGGGTTGTGCAGCCTGTCGCGCCCGATGCTCCGGTCGAACCGGACGACATCCGACCGCCATGCCCGTGTTGCGGCGGGCGTATGGTCGTCGTCGAAACCTTCGAGCGCCAATGCCAGCCCCGCGCTCCGCCGGCCCATGCTCTTCTATCCGGGATGCAGGCGTCGTGACCCGGCACGGCCCGAGAGCAACATACCCCGCAGCGCCGGTGCTCGCGGAGACGGTGCCATCCGCGCCGACCGCCGCCAGAGCGCTGGCCACGTCGACTGTTACCGGGCTGTCCCCGCCGGTGAACCCATCCTGCTCACCCGATTCCGGACGGTCCACCTTCAGGGGCGCGTCCACATATGCCGTGTTGCTGCGCACCCCAGCAGGCCGGAAACCGAAAACCCCATAGCGCACCGCTTGCGGCCCGCGGGTTCGGGCTTCCAAGACTTTCGTACGCCTGCCGGCATCCGAAACTCTTCAGGGAAGCGGCCCGTCCGGTTCCGGACGTGCACACCGCGAAATCAGACGTTCGTTGACCGGACAGGCAGCGACCGCTTTGCGCCCTAATTCCGGTCATCTAAGTCTGTCCGCTGAGCACCCGAAAGCGGATATCCGTTTCGTGCCGGCGCAACGGCTATAGCGTTGGCCGTGTACATTGAAGAGGAGCTGACGTCCTCCCTGTTTTTTCATCCAAGCTGGGTGAGAGTTTTCCGGCCCTTTGAAGCCTGTGGGCAAGGAGCTGGGACATGAAGAAGTCGAGGTACACGGAAGAGCAGATCGCCTTTGCGCTGAAGCAAGCGGAGCCGGGCACGCCGGTGGCGGAGGTCATCCGCCGTATGGGCGTATCGGAGCAGACCTTCTATCGCTGGAAGAAGGTGTATGGCGGGCTGGGCGTCGGCGAGCTGCGGCGGGTGAAGCAGCTCGAGGACGAGAACCGCAAGCTGAAGCAGCTCGTCGCGGATCTGAGCCTGGACAAGCATATTCTGCAGAATGTCCTGGCAAAAAAGCTCTGACGCCTGGGCGACGGCGCGAGATCGTCGCGCACGTCCAGGCGTCCCACGGCGTCAGCGAGCGGCGCAGTTGCCTCGCGCTCGGGGTCGACCGCTCATCGGTGCGCTACGTGTCGCATAAGCCTGACCAGGCGCCGCTGCGGCTGCGCATCCACGATCTGGCGGCAGCACGGGTGCGCTATGGCTTTTTCCGGATCTACATCCTGCTACGCAGGGAGGGCTGGCTGGTGAACCATAAGCGGGTTTACCGGCTCTACCGGGAGGACGGGTTGAGCCTTCGGCTCAAGCGCCCCCGTCGAGGGCGTCAGCGCGGCGAACCGCGAACGCCAGCCTGCGGCCTCGGCGCCCAACGAGATGTGGTCGATGGACTTTGTCTCGGATGCCTTGTTCGATGGCCGGCGGCTGCGGGCACTGACGGTGGTCGATGCGTTCACCCGCGAGGCGCTGGCGATCGACGTCGATCAGGGCATCAAGGGCGACCAGGTTGTCGCGGCGGTGACGCGGATCGCGTCAGTACGTGGTGCGCCGAAGACCATTCGGGTCGACAACGGCCCGGAGTTCATCCCGAAGGCGCTCGACCGATGGGCGTATGAGAACGGCGTCACGCTTGATTTCTCGCGGCCGGGCAAACCGACCGACAACGCCTTCGTCGAGAGCTTCAACGGCCGGCTTCGCGACGAGTGCCTGAACAGCCACTGGTTCCTGTCGCTGGCGGAAGCTCGTGCCAAGATCGAGGTCTGGCGCCGGGACTATAACGATAGCCGTCCTCACACGGCGCTTGGCTGGCTCACGCCAGCCGAATATGCTGCATCCGTCGGGGTTAACCCCGACGGATGCAAACCGGAAACTCGCATCATGCCCGGATGAAAAACAGGGGGACCGTCAAACACCGGTCGGTCTCTGGTTGCCGCTGGATGAGAGATTGGGGTCACGTCAGAGCGTCAATCATACGCCGCGAGCGTACCGTTGTAGTTGCCGAAAGGAACCTATAGAGAACGCTCTCCATCGTCGTTTGAGTAAGTGAGCCGTCCCAAAGATATTTTGGGATCAGCACTACTTTCGAAAGCGAGAACGGCAGGACGAATAGAACCGATCCGGATCAAACGGGCAGGATAGAACAGGTGAGCGATTTTACAGGCGCCCGGGGGTCCAATACCGGCGACGATTTCCATGAACTCTGGGCCGCACGGCATGCGATGCGGCTCCTAGATGACCGCGATCCGTTACAGGCAATGACGGTCGAGGGCATCGTCCCGACCGACGCGACCGGTGTGGTAGATTCGACTTGGGATGGTGTCGATTGCGCGCTCTACGAAGGTGGGCGCAGCGCGTCGGACGCCGATCGCATCGTAATCGAACAGCTCAAATATTCGGCGGCCAATCCTACGGCCAGCTGGACTGTCGCGCGGATTTGGCAAGGCGAAAAGCGCGAGGACAGCGTGCTCCATCGCTTGGCGAAAGCCTGGTCAGGAATCCGGAGTTTGAAGCCCAAGGGCCCGATCGAGGTATCGCTGGTCACCAACCAGCCCATTGCCGAGGCCTTGGCTGCCGCGACGGTGAAGGTCGCGACCGGCGATGTCGCGGTGCCTCGCGACCGTCCGAAGGGGCAGGCCACGGACGAAATCAAGCTGGCCTACGCTTCTGGCTTGGCCAAAAAAGATTTGCCGCTCTTCGCCGGCGCGCTCCGCTTCGACGGCAGCACGGGGTCTCGCTTCGCCATTGAGGACAAACTGCTCGGCGACATGGCCGGCTGGACCGATCTCGAGATGCAAACTGCGGTCGCCAAACTGCGGCAGTTCATCCGCCATCGCATGCGGCCGGAGTTCGCGGGGGAGGTGATCACCAAGGAGAAGATACTCATCGGGTTGGGCGTCGCGGACATCGGCGCGCTGTTTCCATGTCCCGCGGAACTAAAGTCGGTCGCGAACCGGGTGCCGCGGGCAAGCGTAGCCGACGCGGCCTCGAAACTTCTCGCCGGCGAGCAGCGCATCTGCCTTCACGGTGTCGGCGGAATCGGCAAGACGACTGCGCTCCAGCAGATCGAGGCGACCCTCCCGGATCATTCGGTCATGGTCACCTTCGATTGCTATGGTGGCGGCACCTATCTCGACGCGGCTGCGCTGCGGCATCGCCCGATCGACGCTTTTCTGCAGCTAAGCAACGAGCTTGCGACCCGGCTTCGATTGCCCATCCTACTCGGGCGGCATCAGTTCAGCGACCCGGCACGGCTGTTCTGGAATCGTCTTTGCCATGCCGCCAAGGCGCATGCGGCCGAATATCCTGATGGCCTAATCGTGATCGCAGTCGACGCGGCGGACAATTCCGTCACCGCCGCCGCCGCCCGCAAGCCGGCAGAACAGAGTTTCATTCGGGATTTTCTCGAACTGGGCGAGCTGCCAGCAAATGTGCGGTTCGTCGTCACCGCGCGCACCGGCCGGTTGCCGGAGATCGCTCTGCCTGGCAATTATGTGCCGATGGAGCTCCGGCCGTTCAGTCGTGCCGAGACCGAAGCCCATGTGCGTTCGGTCTGGAACGCGCCGGCCGAGTGGCTCGATCTTTTCCATGAGCTGACGCACGGCGTGCCGCGCGTCCAGGCCTATGCCTTGGACCTGGGCGTGGCTGCGCCAGAACTCGCCATCGACCGCCTCCTGCCCGGCGGCCGGTCGCTGGATCAGGTATTCCGCGAACAATTCCGGCTGGCGCTCGGCAAGAGCGGCAATCCGGCTGACGTCGCGAAATATTGTGCAGGACTGATTGCGCTTGCCCGCCCTGTACCGCTGACGGACTTGAGTGGCGTCCTCGATATCCCCGTCCCAGCGCTGATCGACATCTGTACCGACATGGCACCGGCGATCCGTTTGCGCGACGGCCAGGTCGGGTTTGCCGACGAGGACTTTGAGCATTTCGTGCGCAAAGAGGGCGCGTCGACACTTAACGAGATTACGCGCCGAACCGCCGAATGGCTATTCGCGCGGTGCAAGAGCGATGCCTATGCCGCGCAGCACGTCGCGGGCGCGCTCCTGTCTGCGGACCGCGGCGCCGATCTGCTGAACTTGGTCGAGGAAGAGCCGTCCCCGCCCGTGATCCTCGATCCCGTGGAGCGCCGCGAAGCCGAGCTTACCCGCCTGCGTCTTGCGATCCTCGCTTGTCGCAAGGCGGGCGATGCTGCGCGCGCGATGCGATTCGTGTTGATCGGCGGCGAGGGGTTGAAGACCGAGCGCGCACTCCGTGCGCTGCTCGCAAACAATCCTGATCTTGCCGTGCGCTTTGCGCCGGAGACAGCCGGGCGGCTGATCCTAACCGACCCTGAGCAGATCGCCTATCATGGCGCCTTTCTGATCCAGAAGCAGGTCGTCGATGCCATTGCGGGCGATCACGTCTCGCTCCGCGAAGGCAGGCGTCTGATCCGCGCATGGATGGCCGAGCGCCAGGACAGCACAGCCGAGCGCGACCGGCGCGACTGGCGAGTCGACGTTTCCGATGTCACGGCGAACATCGAGACCGTGCTACGCGCAAAGGGGCCAGCAGAGGCACTGGAAGCACTTGGCACCTGGCGACCGAGGCGGCTGCGGCTGAAGGTCGCAAGGCAGCTCGTGCCCCGCCTTCTTGCGCAGGGCGAGGGCGATCTCCTTCATCGGATTCTTGCAACCGGTGTACTGAAACTTTGGGAAGAGCCGTTCCTACTCGTGCCGATGACGATAGCTGGCGAGACTGTCGATCCGAGCCGCCTCGCGGCAGGAATCGCCGCTCTGCTGCGGCGTCGGCTCGACATAGGACGCTTCCTGTCGGCTCAGACATCGACGACGGATCTGCGTGGCTGGATTATCGATATCATCATGTCGGGGTGCGAGCTGCTGGCCACCGAGGCCGCGGCGAAGACCATGGTGGATGACTTTCTCGACGCCATTTTGCGGCCTGCCAACAGACGGATCGAGAATCAGTTCATCAGCGCGACCGCAAGTCTGGACTTGCTCTTTCGTGCGCATGCACTCCGTGCTGCCCGTGCTAAGGCGACGCCGGTATCGACCGACCTATATGTCCCGCGTCCCGAGCCGGAAACGAAGGAAGAGAAAGAGCGCCGTGCTTGGCGCGAGAACGATGCGGACCGCAAGCTCAACGAACTCACAAACGCGATCTTCCCGATCTACGCGGCCACTGCAACGGCGCTGGTCGTCGCTTCTGAACCGGCCGCCCTCGCGGAAATGCTGGAAGCGGCAGCCAGGAAGCGCGAAGACAATAGTTGGCGTCTGGCGCGCGATTTGAGCGGAAGCGCGCTCGCCCAGGCGGCGGCGCGCACCATGATGCTTCTGGCCGCGCGCGGCGCCGATTCCAACCTGCTGCTGTCCACGGCGCGGCGCGTGCATGGACGATGGGGAACCGGAGACCTTGCCCCCGATCTCGCATTCGGAGAGCGCATCGCGCTTCGCTCGGAACTGCACACCGACATGCTCGCCTATATCACCAAATCGGTCGTGGCCATTCGCGGACATCGTATCGGTGCGGACGAAAAATCAAAGGCGCTGCTCGCTTATGCGCGTCTGTTGGTGCCGATCAGTCCCGACGATGCCAGCGCGATCTTCCAGAGCGCAGTGGAGGCGGCGAGCCAATTGGATCGGGAGATCATTGGACAGCTGAAACTGCTGGCGGTGCTGTTCAAGCAGGGGTGCGCCGATGTGGCGGATCGACGTACAGCCGCACGCGAGCTCTCCGAAGTGCTGGCCGACGCCGCGATCCGCCTGGACGGAGAGGGAGAGCTTCCATGGGATTCCGTGATGGACGCCCTTGCCCAACTCGACCTTCCAGTCGCCCTGGCCAATGCCGCCAAATGGGAAGACGCAAACCTCGCAAGTTTTCGAGAGACGCTCGAGCCTGTCCTGAAATCAGGTTTGGCGACCGGCCTGGTTTCGCCGTCTGTCGCTATGGCACTCGCGCTGATGATGCAGGGCGATCACGGCGTCGTCGAAGCATCGTTGCATCATCTCCCCTCCGATGCCCCCCTTGCGTCGTTTCTGGAAGAAGCCGCCTGGGATGCGCTCATCCGGCACAATCACCGTGACAACGGTAAGCTAATCGCGCGTGTTGAAAAGGTGCAATCGCCGGGATTCATGGGGAATGCGCTGCTCCAACGCGGCGCGTTCCTCGCTAAGTTGCCGGAGGTAAAGCGGGGTCGCGCCTCCGGCGGATTGGGAGGTATCGACAGGACCTCCAAGGCGACAACGCCCCGGCCTAGCTGGGCGCGGGATGTCCTGCTCGACACCGAAAAGCTCGAACAAGAGATCAAAGCGGCGCTCAACGTCGCGCGTGCGAGCAAGAATTATATCTCTGCCTCCGAGGTTGTCGGATGGGCCGCTTGCAATGTTGACCTGCGGGATCGCACCGCTTTTCTGGACGCCCTGACCGGCGTGAAGATTGGCGTAGGCGGTGAAGTCGTCGAGCGGCTTTTGACCCTGTTGCCGCAATGGGATTCCCCGGCAATTCGGCATTGGGCATCGTCAAAACTTCCGGGCGTGATTACCCGCCGGCTCCCGGATTTCATTCGCTACATCGCGCACGGCGAGACGTCGCTCCCCACGGCGATCGAATGGACCGGGATGGCCTCCGCTTCGGTCGTCGATCTTATCCTCCGCGGGGTGGAAGTGCACGGGCAAGCATTCAGCGGTGACCAAGTCTTTGCCCTGGCAGTGTTGATTGCGGGCCATCTCGGATCGCAATCGGCGGCTGGCACGGCGACCTGGTATGCGCGAAGACTGGCAGACCGTATCGACCTCGAAGACCGCGACCAAATCTGGGCGTCGGAAGATGTGCCTGTTGGCATCCCCGAGGCCGTTGCCCGCTTCTTGTATGCATGCATGGGCGATTACGATGTCCGAGTCCGATGGCGTGCCGCACACGCGATGCGGCGTCTGGCGAGGCTCGGCGCAACCGCGGAGCTGCAAGCGCTGACTCGCGAGCATGGCCGCAAGACCGAGACCGTATTTCGTTCGCCCGCTCTCGATTTTTACTGGATCGCCGCGCGGATGTGGTTCGTCATCGCGTTCGATCGCATTGCGGGCGAGGTGCCGCAGGTCGCCACGCTCGCCGGCACGGAACTTCTGCGCACAGCATTGGATCAGGATTTCCCGCACATTCTCCTGACAAGCTTCGCGCGCGACGCTTGTCTCAAGCTGGCCGCGGCGAGCGTGCTTCCGCTTGATAAGGACACCCGGCACGCTCTCGAATGCGTGGGCAAATCGACCCTCGAACCGGTCGAACGTCCGGATTGGTCTGCACGCACGCGAAACCCCCTTTCGGTCGACAAGGAACGACGCTTCGATTTCGATCCGATGGACACCATACCCTATTGGTACGATCGCGTGCTCGATGCCTTTGCCGATGTTTCTCAGGCGCAGCTGCTTGCCGAAGCGGAAAACTGGATCATCGACCGCTGGGGCTATGACGGAAAAATCCGCTCCTATGAAGCCGAACGCCGCGGTCACCGGTTCTCGGAGCGGGAATGGTCGCTCGCCAGCAATGGGCATGGGGCGAACCCGACACTGGAAAGGCTCAACACGCATCTCGAGTGGCACGCCTTATGGTGCGCGGTCGGTCAATTGATGAAAACCGAGCCACTCGCGGCAATCCCCGATAGCGATTGGGATGCCATGGCTCGGAGGGTGTCGGGCGAAATGCTTACCCAGCCGCCGCACTGGGCCACGGACATTCGGCAACCCGTGCCGCTTTGCGAGGACTTCTGGCGCCAGCCCAGCGAGCCTCTGGGCACGTGGGTCGATCAAGTAACGGAAGCCAAGATGCGTAGTGAGCTAATGCCGGCGGATCGCCCGGAGTATCTGCTGGTTGCCGGCGGTTGGCGGATCGCCACCTACGAACGTTCCGAGACAGTTGCGTTTTCGAGCGCGCTTGTGGACCCGGAGCTCGCACCATCGCTGCTGCGCACGCTCCAGACGATGGAGAGTGCCTGGGACTATGGGCTCCCGCGAGACGGAGACGAGTCGGATCATGACGAGGCCGAACACGGCCCATACCAAATGATTCCATGGCTTCGCACGATCTCGGCGGTTGGCGATATCGATGAGCTCGATCCGCTGCGCGGGAATGCCAGCCTGATCGACTGGACGCCGGGCCGTCGCGTGTCCGGAGCGCACGGCCTGGCCCGAAACGATGAAGGCAGGATCTCTTGGTCCACGCCCGGCAAGCCGCCCATGTTCCTCTACGAGGTTTGGGGAGAGAATGAGCGCGACGAAGAACGCTATCAGGCGCAACAATTCGTGGCCGGCCGTCGGCTTTTGGTTGAGCGCGAGCAATTGCGGGAATTTCTGGCAGCCGAGGGTCTCGAGCTGGTGATCGAAGTGGAGATCAGACGTGAAGGACGTAACAGTCGACGAAGCTATGACGCGGAAGATCAAACCCCCGAGGCGGCGTACGACAGAGTCTACCGCTTCGACGGGGCTGGGAGATTCCACGTCGCCGAAGGATATATTGGGCGTTGGACGGGAGATCGTTCGGCAACTTCAGCTTGATGCCCGCGGCGAACTTCCGACACGATGGATGGCACATCATCTCGCCCAGTTGATCGAGATCGCCGAGCGAAGCGATGGGAACGAACGTAAGTCGGCGGAGGATCGCGCTGTCGACCTCATTCTAAAGCTCTGGACGAATCGCCGAGCTCTCCCAATCCCGGCTGACCCCTTGGCGGGATATGGCCCGGCCATCAAAGTTCTCGCCTCTATGGTGCCCGGTGGCGATCCCTGGCGGATATATGGCCGCAGGGAGACGAGTGACGATCTGCTGCGCGAGATGTACGCTGCGCTGGTACATCTGGTGATGAGCGGCCTGCTCCTAACCCGCGGCCCTGAGATCCGCGCGATCGACAATGCGGAATGGCAAGCGCTTACCGATGAAGAGCGAGAGCTTGTTGCCTTTTTTGAGCGCTGGCGGGCATTCTTTGCAACACCGGTGCCCAACAAGGCAGATTTGAAGAGTCTCTACGAAAAATTGATCAACGGTGACTTCGAGTCACTGAAAGACCAACCAGCACCGTCAGGGCAGAGTGAAGAAGTCTCGATTGATCTGGAAGGCGAGCGCCGCGCGATCTTGTCCCATGTCGAAGTTTTTCAGGAGCGCTTGGAGAAGCTGGTTGAAAAATGGCGCGAGACTCTGGCGGATGATATGGCGGGCGAAACTGATAATAGTGGGGACGATGCGTAGCGTTTTTCAAACGCAGGACGAACGGTTTCTGCTGTCGATTGATAGCCCCTAGGCGCCGCTGCACGCGGCTGTCGGCGTCATCGGGATTCGCATCCACACGTGGCCGCGCCGGTCGATGCATGCGAGCAGCAAGGTCCATGCGGCGTAAGTCTCGTTGTCCCCGGTAACCGTCCAGTACGTGTCCCACCAGTGCCGCGCGAACGCACCGCGCCTCTCTTCAGGTAGGAGCCATCGTCAACCGCGATACTGCGGAGGCCGTCCGCCTTGCACCGCCCCGCTCAGGCACCGTTGATGATGTTTCCGACCGTAGCGCCTGACACGTGCGTGTGCTTGAGAGTGACAGAGGCGTCGTTCCGTGCGGTCTTCATCGCATTCCCGAAGAAGTCGAGCCATTGCGCGCGCCAGCTCGCAGGAGAGACACGGTACGGCTTTTCTTGGAAGTAGAGCGAGTATCTGAGATCGCTCGTCCGATTGAAGAGCCAGAAAGCGCGATATGCCTCCTCCTCGGATGCCGCGCTTCGAAGATTTCGGTACCAATGGCTCGCGGCTTGAACGCGACTAAACCACGATCTCGCGCTCGAACGAACCTCTCCCAGCCAGCCGGAAGGAGCCGCGTCGGCGTCAAGGCCTTCCCAGAAGCTGATCGCGTCGTCGCTCGCGACGAGGAACCCGGCTGCGGTCAGCCCCCTGGCGCGCATGAGCGCCCGACCGCCCGTGAGGCTCGCGGCGATCCAGTTCAGCAGGAACTCGCGGTGTCCGTGCCGTTCCAGCCCGCGCACCGCGGTGAAGAGCCTTTCGTCATTGTTCGCGCGGCCAAGCATTTCGGCTCGAAGGTCGTCGAACAGGCGACCTGCCGGAAGGTCGCAGGGGAACTCCTCGATCGAGCCTACCCAGATGCTACCGCCGTCGCCGACGCATTCCCGCCAGATGGTCTTGACCAGCTCCGGTTCCCGCGTGGCGAGGGCCTTGATCAGCGCCCAGGCGGGACCTTCGCCGTGCTCCCAGCGGATGTTGTCGCGCATGGCCCGATCTTCCCACGCGGTTCGAAGGAGGCGGGTCATGGGGTCATGTTCGTCGGCTACGTATGCCGCAAAGGCCTCGTCGCGCTGGGCGAAGTAGCTGTAGCTTCCGCCGAACGATCGGGAGGTCCGAGGGGTAAGCAGCTTCGCCTCCGCCCAGGCGCGGATGCGTGGCGAGATCTCGGATTGAAGCTGGGGACGGTGCAGGTAGCTCTGGACGAGCGCTTCGGGGTGAAGGCGATGCAGCAGCGGCCGCAGCACGTCGTCGGACGTCTTGAGGAGCAGAGCGGACGTGTCGAAGCCGAGCGGATCTACACCGACGATCGATCCCGCCCCCGTGATCGTCAGGAGCTGCGCGGCCGCGCTCTCGCCATCGGAGTATGTCGCAGTCTGGAGAGTGATCAGACGGACGTCCTCATCCGGATGATCCAGGCCGGCGCGCCAGTCGCGCGCGCAGCTGACGCCGAACCGCATCACCAGCGTCTTCAAGAGCCTCAGCATCGGCGTCAGCTCGCCGGCGGGTGCCGAAAGGTCGACGCGGGCGACCAAATCCACGGCCTCGCTGCCGACCGGCTCGTTCAACAAGTATCGGTAGTCGCGCGGCCACGAACTACTCGGCGTACCCTCGAGCAGAGCGATCTGCTCGAATAAAGGGCGATGCGCGAGCCTCAAGGCGTTGGCCGCGTCCCGGCCGGCGCCGTCCGGTGCCGCTCGCCCGTCGACCAGCTCAGCGAGGGCGGCGCACTCATCCGGCGAGAGGAACGGTAGCGCGCCCAGCGCGTGACGACGAAAGTCCGCGTCGGCATAGGCGTCTTCGGCGCGCTCATGCTGCGATGCTCCGTGAGATGCGGGCATAGCGACCGGATTGCTAAGAAACTTGCGATAGAGAGCGACAAGCGTCTCCGGCTGCCAGCGGAGCACCACCGCCAACTTCGCTCCGCCGTGGTCGAAGAGACCCGGAAGGTCCGTCGACGACAAGCCTTCCACATGGACGCGCAGGGCTTCGGCGAGCGAAGGATCGAGCGTGATCGTCGGATCGGCTGCGAAGTCTGCAAGCACGTCGATCACCATGCCGGGGCGCGGAAGCGTAGAGGTCAGGCGCAGGACGTCCGTCCTTGGCATCCGCTCGACCCATGACCGGCCCACCCTTCCACGCTTAGGATCCAGCGTCTCGGCGCGTTCGGCGTCCTCGGGCTCGCCCGTGGCGCGCAGCAGGTGCGCCGCGGCGATTGAACCATGTCCGTGGATCGAGGAGAGGCGATCCGCTTCCGCTCGGACGGCGTTCAGGGTAGCCTCGTGGTCCAAATCGTTGTGCCGGAGGAGCGTAGCGATCTCCCAATCGTGTGAGACATGCCCTGCTGCGGCGTGGTTCTCCGCCCAGTCGGCAAAGGCGGGCACGAAGGCCAGTCGGGGCAGGAAGCCGATGACCTGCGCGGCGGTGCGGGCCGCCGCAGCCGGCCATGTGCCGGCAGGCTGACCAATGCGCGACGTCCAGCGGCCTGGTTCCGACAGCTCGAGGTCGGCCAGACGCTCACGCTGCGTCCGCCTGTCGCGATTGACGAGGGCATCGTAGCCCGGCTGGTCGCTTTCGTGATCCTCGGGGAGCGGAACCACCGAAAGCCATTCGCCCACCTTTCGTTCCACCCGCGGACGAAGCGACGGGTGATCCTCCCAGAGGCACGCGATTGCCCAGGGCAGCAGCCAGTTGAAGGCGCCGCGTGCGTGCCTAGCGCAATAGTCGAGGAAGAGCTCCGGCCGGAATACGTGAAGGCGTCGCCAGAAGTCCTGACCGGCACTGCCATGCGCCGGGCTGCGCTCCCAACGCTCCATGACTGCTTCGCACAAGTCGTCGCCGTTGCTCGGATCGACGATCAGGGCGGTGGCGCAGGTCCGCAGAACCTTCTCCACGAGATCGTCCGCGCCCCAAGGCTCCAGGAATCGGTCGATCTCCGGTAGCGCGGCTTCAGGTCCGCTCCCCCGTACGAGATCGGCCAGCGCGAACCCGACCGCGTCCGGCAGCGAACTGTCGCTTAAGACGAGCAGGTGAGCCGACGTTGGGTCTCTCTGAAGCCAATCGCCTGATATTAGATCGCTCAGTACGGTTCTCATCTGCCCGCGATCATAGCCGCTAATGTCGGCCGCGGCGTCGACGAGCGCACCCGGGGTGACGCGGTACGACTGCTGTGCCAGCGCCGCCGCCTGAGCTGCGGCGGCTTGTGTAATCACTAGCGCCTTGAAGCCGTCGGGAGTGAGGAGACCGCCCTTCACGACTTGTCGGTTTTGGAAGTCACGGAGCAGGAGCTGCTCTCGCGTGATCCTGGTCATGTCGCCGAGCTCCGCGGCGAGGCGCGTAAGATGGAAAGCCGTTCGTGGGTGCAGAGCGGCTTCCAGCACGTGCTCGGAGACGGCCGCGAGATCGACGTGACGGCTTCTCAGATACTCGTCCCGCTCGTCGGTGCTGAAGCGCGTCACCGATCCCTGCTCAGTCCCGACGGGCAAGACCTCGTCCAGACCTACCCTGTGGCGCCAGTCGTCCTCCCGGCAGGTCAGGACCAGCCGGAACAAGCCGGACCACTGCTCGGTCAGAAGCGGGGCGATCCAAGTGTCCCACCTGAATGGATCGACCTCGTCGAGCCCGTCCACGAGGATGAGCAGCCGCAGCCGCAACTCCGGAGCGGCGGTCGCCCAGCGCGCAAGCCGCTCAAGCCAAATCTTTCTCGTCCCTCCGCCACGCAGGCCTGCGTGCTCGCCCACGTCCGACAGCGCGGAAAGCACCGCCTCCAATCCGTCCTTGCTCCCGGCCGCATGCTGTGCGGTGAGGATCACCGGCAGAGGACCGTTCGACCTTGCGCTCAGTACCCGCAGAAGATCAAGCGCCCCCCACGTCTTCCCCATGCCCTCGCTACCCAGCTGGACGAGAACCTGCTGATCGCCATTCCACCAAGTCTCCCCAGCTTCGCGCAGCGAGAGGCGCGCTACAGGGGGCGCGGCGGCGAGAAGGGCCGGCGACGGCCCCGCGATCGAACGGGCTGCGGCTGGATCGACAAAGATCCTGCGCAGCTGCATCGAGGCGGCCTGCTGCGCCTCCACGAAGTCGGCATCGGAAGGAAGGCTGGTCGACTGCGCGAGCAGCACGAGCTCGCGTTGCTGCTCGCTTTCGAGCGACGTCGGCTTGGCGATGGAGCCATGGTCGGTGTTTGCGATGATGCGTGACTTGGCGAAGTACTTGGCAGCAGAATGTGGCGCCACGATCTGCCATCCGGACAACAAACCTCGCAGGAACATCGGGTGTTCCTCGACAAGCTCCTTGCCGAACAAGGGGAAGAGGTCCTTCTCCTTCATGTCGATGAAATCGGCGTCGAGCTCGTTCAGCCACTTGTTGTCTTGCGAGAAGCGAAGCCCTCGCAGCTGGACATGGTGGAAGAGGAAGGCACCCAGGCTCGCGTAGTGCGAGCCCAGCGACGGAGACGCCACAAGCAGCAGCCCGACCCGCGTTCGTTGCCGCTCGTACTCGCGCTGCTCCCTCACCAGATGGTGCCGTACGACGATCCCGCCTTGGCTGTGACATACGAAGACGATTTCGCTCAGATCGACAAGCCCGTCCGACCGCATGAGAGCCGTCAGCGACTTGGCCGCGTCCCCCGCGCCGTACAGCCTCGAACTCGTGGTAGTCTGGTAGTCGAACAGGTAGATCCCATAACCGTCGAGTTGCGGATCTGCGAATACCAGCTCGGGCCAGCTTGTGTCCGCGCTCGACCACGCGGAGTGGTTGTTCGACCAGAGACCATGCACGAAGATGATAGCGCGGCCGGCGGTCGGCTCACGAAGCCAGGTACCCTGCATGCCATCTCCGTTACCAAACGTTTTGAGGGACTAGCCGGAGTCCGTCCGCTTAGACAATGGCGTCGTGCTCCGGATCAGGTGCAGTTCATCCTGCTCACTGGACAGAGCATGCCGCGTGACGCGCTCCCCAAAGCTCTACCAGTCAGGCGTCAAAGCTTTGTTGACAGGACGTCCTGAAGGATGTGCTTGTCCAAGCTCAGATCCGCGACCGGCTGCTTCAGCTTCCGGTTCTCGTCCTCGAGCTGCTTCACCCGCCACAGCTCACCGACACCAGCCCGCCGTACACCTTCTTCCAGCGATAGAAGGTCTGCTCCGATACGCCCATACGGCGGATGACCTCCGCCACCGGCGTGCCCGTTTCCGCCTGCTTCAGCGCGCAGGCGATCTGCTCTTCCGTATACCTCGACTTCTTCATGTCCTGGCTCCTTGCCCGAGGCTTCAAAGGCCGGAAAACTCTCACTCAACATGGATGAAAAGCAGGGGGAACGTCACGAGCGAACATGAATGAATGTCCGAAGTTGGGGAGCGCAAAAAGACCGCTGAATGTCGTGTTGTGGGTCACCGCGATCGCAAAGCTGCAATGCACCTGAACACCACTGTCTAATGGTTGGGAAAGAGGGCACGGTACACAGCAATAGATAGCCGTATATGCAACAGAGCGGTTAAAAGGCAGGAGATCGGTTGTGAGCGCCGGCAATCGCATTATTACCGGTAGTTCTTGCCGATTAGGCATCCTCCTGTTCGCTAGCGATCCACTGGGGTACGCCGCTTGAATGAATGACGACGTTCACGCCCTATGAACCACCGCGTTGAACAATGGGGGACTCATGAAATGTCGATATTTGGCGGCTATAGGCGCAGGTGTGATCTTGGTGCCCCTGTATCTGGCGAACGCTTCTTGGCTGGCAAAGCTACCGACAGGGCGGCCGATACTAATTGCTCAACGCGGCGTACATCAGCTTTTCGAGGGGAGCTCGGATAATCCCCAGGATTGCAAGGCCAGGCATATTCTGCCGCCACGCCATCGCCTGATCGAGAACACGTTACCCTCGATCCGCGCCGCCATCGATGCCGGCGCGGATGTCGTCGAGGTCGATGTCAGGGAGGCGGCCGATGGAGAGTTTGTCCTCTTCCATGATTTCGGCCTGGAATGCCGGACGGACGGAGCAGGTGCGGTCAATCGGACGACCTTCGCGGACATGAAGTCCCTGGATGTCGGCTATGGCTACACGGCGGACGGCGGCAAGACCTACCCGCTCCGGGGTCAGGGGCGGGGGCTGATGACCACGCTGGACGAAGCGTTGCGCGCCTTTCCGAAGCAGCGCTTCCTCGTCCAGTTGAAGGACGGCGCGTCGTCGGGCACGAACCTTATCCTGTACATCGACAAGCGGCATCCCGAGGCTTGGGGCCGCATCGCCCTGTTCGGCGACACGCCTGCCACGGAGGCAGCCAAGAGACTTCGACCGCAACTGCCGGTGGTCCATGACAGACGCGGCGCGAAATGCACGCTCACCTATGCTGCACTGGGCTGGACAGGTTACGTTCCAAAGGCGTGTAGAGACGGGACGGTTCTCGCCGCGATGAACATGCGGGGGTTGGCCTGGGGCTGGCCCAACCGCTTTCTTGCGCGCATGGCCAACGCCAGTACCGATGTCATGCTGGTCGGGTCGGTGTCCGGCCTGGGTTCCAATGACTTCACGCGGCTGGACACGGTCGACGAACTTGCCAAGGTACCGGACGGCTTCGGCGGCCTGATCTGGACTGACCGCGTCGAGGTCATCGGACCGGCCATTCGCAAACGGTGGCCGCGTCGATCCGGCGGTTCGAAGGCTCCGCAATATTGGCCATGAGATAAACTATGGCCTGCCGGGATTTAATATCCTTTGTCGGCTCGAACAGGCCGAACATATACTTCCGCCGGCGCCGACAAGACATGTAGCCATGAGGTTTCTGCGCCCATCCCGTGCAGAGGCCGTTTCCATTCACCATGATGAGGAGATCGCGCGTGACCCGATCGAAGATGGTATGGCTTTTTGCGGTAACGGCGGCTCTTTGCGCTTGCGGTGGTTCGACGGCCGCCGAGCAAGGCAAGCCTGCTTCTCCCCCTGACGATACGCTCGAGAAGGTCGAGATCTGGCGAGCGCCCACAGGATCGCGCCAGATGAATATCTGGCCGGGCGCTGCGCCCGACGGGACGTTCAGGCCGCAGTCCGGCGAAACGGTCAGGACGTATCGGGACCCCGGCGTGGCAAGCGGCCGGTCACAGGTGGTCATGAACGTCGCGGTTCCGACGATGACCATCATGCCCGCGAAAGAGCCGAGAACGAAGACAGCGGTTATCGTCTTTCCAGGGGGCGGCTTCCAGAAGGTGTTCGTCGGGCTGGAAGGCACGGAAATTTGCGATTGGCTGGTAGCCCGGGGCGTCACCTGCATCGTCTCGAAATACCGTACGCCGGGCGGCAACGACTTTTGGGACCCGGTGACGCAGCGCCAGATTACGCCGAAAATTCCACGCGCTCTGCAGGATGCCCAGCGTACCATAAGGTTGGTACGGTCCAAGGCGGCTGAGCTCGGCATCGATGCCAACCGTATCGGTGTTCTGGGCATGTCGGCCGGCGGCTATCTGGTAGCGCAGACCAGCAACATCCTCGCGCCGACCTATCGCCCCGTCGATGCGATCGACACGATCAGTAGCCGTCCGGACTTCGGCATCGCGCTCTATCCCGGCCATATCTGCAGGGACGACGGTTCATTCGATCCGAAGCTGCCCGTAACGAAAGCCGCGCCCCCGCAATTCATCGTTCAAGCCTGGAACGACGAGACGGACCCCGTCTGCAACAGCCTGATGTATGCCTCCGCACTCGACAAGGCGGGCGTCCCCACCGAATTGCATCTGTTCGCGCATGGCGGCCACGCCTTCGCGCTCCGCCACCCGAACGAGCCTGTCGGCAAGTGGCCGGAGCTGGTTGAACTGTGGCTCAGGCAAATCAACATGCTGTGATTTTAGGACTGGCGCCCGCATCAGCTTGCTCGACCTGCGGAGGCGCCTTGATTGGGGTACCGCCAAACTCGGGTATGAACGAATGGCCGAAAGTCGGACGCAGTCAAGGTAGGTCGAGTGGCCGGAATTGGGTCGTGGTGGCTGCGGCGGCGAGTGAGCCAGGAACAAGCTAAACCGTAGGTTGAACGACCTCAGACAGGGCGGCCTGCGTCGACCCATTCGCGCATCGCTTCAACCATCTGCACGGTTGGATAAGCCTTGATGTCATCTTCTGAAGCGCCGAGCGCTAGTTCGCGCTCCCAATACCATTCTTGGAAGGCAGCGTAATTTCCGAGGATGCGGGATGCACCAACGGCAACTGCTCCGGCCTGCCGCACAAGCCATGTCCGGACGCTTCGAACGGCTTCGATGTAGTCGCCGCCATGCGGGTGGATGTCCCATCCGGCGATGTCGGAAAGGCCCTTTTGATAATCGTAACGGGTCGCCTCCAGAATAAGGATGGCTTTACCGGTAAGCTGACCTCCACCGAACTTCCGGCATCCGTGATCAATGCCGAGTTCGAATGGCATATTTAGCCGCGCGTACTCGTCGACCTTGGTCGATTTACAGCGGCTCAGATCATGGATGCCGTACTTCGAGCCACGGACGAGTTCTAAGATGCGATCTAGCCGGTTAGCGGCATTGTCCGCGTTCTCAGGGGCGAGACGGGGATAGAAACCCAAATCGGTTATGCAGAAGGCAATCGCCTGCAGGATTGGAGCGAAATCGTCGTCGAAGGGGCAATTTACAAAGACCGACCGGTCAAAAGGCGGCACGATCAGCCCTTAGGCGGACGGGGATCGTTTCCATAGGAATTGCGCTCGCGGATTCGTCCGTCACGGCCGTGAATGTATAGTTCGGTCTTCTGGTTGCGTGCAATCTGCGTAGCTGCTGCGATCGCTTCGGCTTGCGTCGTGTGAACGCTCGACGCGCGCGACGCGCCCGCCTTCTTTACTCCCCAACCACCCGCGTTTGGGACGACGTGTTGACCCTTAGCCATGACCCTCGATTCTCCTTGTATCATATATAAGCGAAGCACGGCCTTTCCGCTAGCATCCCTCCCGACACCGCAAGCTGAACGGGCGTCCGAAGCTGGGGACGGGAAGAGGTGCCTTAAGCGTCTGCAACTGGGTCTTTCGTAGCGGCTGAGCCACCGATGGCGGTGTGGTCGACCTTAGCCGCCCACCGTGCCGATCGCGCTTCCGAAACGCCCCGCTTGGGGCGGTTGCGGCATTCCCATTTCTCCGTCCTCACAGGGCAGTTTTGGGAAAATGCATTCGGGAACAGATTTCGGGAAAGTGGAGCCCGAAGGCGTCCGTCAGCACGACCGGCGCGGCAGGGTTCCCGTCACGGGTTCCCAAACGGGAATGCCCTTATTCAGCCGGATGACTTGTAGGGCTGTCTGCTACGTCAATGAAAGTTGGAAGTTCTCCACAATTCTGGCCGATCATTCAACCATGCGGTCATCCACTGTGCTAGACGCCGATGATCGTTGCGGCTTCCGTGATAATCACACGCAGAGTTTTCCGGCTCAAAATCAGGCAATATTGGGAAGTCGATGTGCGTTGCGCCAGCGTTGATCGCTGCGGAGCGGATGTCAGCCTGCGCGCTGGCGCTGAATTGCTTCGTCGTTATATCGGTAATTTTGTCTAAATTTGGCCACGGGAGTATAAAGGTCGTCCTAGGGGAGCGCCGATGGATTGTATCAATGAGATGTCGGTAGGCCTGAACGTAGTCCGCAACCAAGGCAGCCCGATCCGGCCAATGCTCGCCCGGACGTAGTTCAGTCCCAAAGTCATTGAAGAGCATGATAACCACGACTTGGGGACGCCATGAAGGGTCGAGCCATTCTTGCGGGGCATTTGGCAGCGTGCGGGGATAAAGCGCCGACATGACCCGCTTCGGCGTAACGCCGCTGAAATCGCGCACTAGACCGATGCCGGATATGGCATTCACCTGATAATCTGCGTCAATCGAATGCGCGACGATCGAAGGCCAAGCCGCCGAACTATCTGAACGTAACCGAACTTCCTCTTTCGTGCAGGCACGCGTATCGGATCGGACACCATACCCAGTCATTCCCGAGTCCCCGATGAACTCGATCTGTCGGGGGCGTGGATTGGGCGGTGGTAGAGCCGTTTCATTGCGCGGGATAAAGAATCCGTTGAATGCGCGCACAAAATCGACGCTTTCCGTCAATTTATCGAGACGCACATGGTGGCGTCCCGGCCCCAGCCCTTTGACTAGAAGCTCCACCCGGCCGGGCTGCGGGATCGATCGAAATGCGGTGCCATCAATCGTCAGCCGATACTCATTTTTGTCATCGTCGAATTTTAGCAACAATTTATCGCCGACGAAGGCCGCCTCCCAATATACAGCAGGCCACTGGTGATAATATGCCCATGAATCCTTTGGGGTGGGAAACTCCTGTGGCGAGGTAGCAACCCGGCCACCTATATGCGGCAACAGAGGGCGGGCATCCTTTCTGATGCTACGGCTATTCGCGTCGATAGTCAGGCTGGCCCCTGCTGGGTCCGAGGCCGCTAGCAAAACCCAAACCATAAATGCCAACACTGTTACTGCCTCAGTACGTGACGCTGGCCCCTTTTTGGCGTCAGATAGGCTTTCACGCCATTCCCAATTCTCGATCCCATGCGAGACGGTGCCGGCCGTCTCGTTGGTCGTTCGTTTTGGGGTGGATGACGGCCCGTTGAGCTTGAGCTATGACGCCATACCTTTTTCGTAAAAGCGCACACGCGGCTGCTGGGTGAACAAATGAATACGGGGCGGGCTGTCAGCACACGTTTTGTAGGAATGTCCGTTGCGGTAGCGGCATTCCTCCTTGACCAAATTTCAAAGTGGCTAGTAACGTATCCTGCCGCGCTTCGTTCGCGCGAAGTCATCGATCTTATCCCATTCTTTAGCCTACGATGGGCCGAGAACTACGGCGTTTCGTTAAGCTATCTTCAAGCTGATAGCGACCTTGCACGCTGGGCGCTTGTTGCGTTCACAAGCGTTATTGCGGGTGGCGTCGCCATATGGCTCTTGATGAACTGCGATCCAATCAATGGGGTCGGCTTAGGTCTAATTCTTGGCGGCGCCCTCGGTAACATAGCAGATCGAACCCGCCTCGGTCATGTTGTTGACTTTCTTGATCTTCACTTCGGTGGGTGGCGACCGTTCGCGATTTTCAACGTAGCGGACTGTATGATCTCAATCGGCGTCATTGTTCTGCTGCTAAGTTCATGGGCGTCTAGGGAGAAGCACTCTCGTTCGAACCCGCTGCCGAATTAGGCGGACAGGCAATTCCCGATATTCGATCCCAATGGGAAAGCCTCTCCGGTCTCGATCGCCGTTCCCAATCGGGAAGGGCAGTCGGTTACGTTGCCGGCTCGACAATCTCATAAAGACAGGCATACTGCTCGCATGACCTTCGTTGTTCACATCGCGGTAGCGACCAGCGGACGATTTAATAACCCGGCCTGATACGTCAGGTCGGGTCCGTCCGAGTGAACCGATGCCGACAGGCATTGTCAGTTTGAAGCGGGAGCTGCCTTGCCAAACGTAATGGCGACAGGCTCCGCGCTCCTGGAAGAAGGGCGATAGCTGTGACGCTACCTGCAATCATCCAACGCTACATCGATGCGTACAATCGTAAGGACGCAGCCGCGCTGGTGGCATGTGTCGGCGACGATGTTGTGTTCGAAAACGTATCAAACTCGGGACAAAGCATGAAGATCAAGGGTCGGGCAGCCTTCGCCGAACTTGCGGAACAAGCGGCCACGATGTTCGCGACCCGCCATCAGACCATCACCAACGCAGTTGTTGATGGTGATCGTGTCGCAATGGAGGTGGATTGGACCGGCACCCCGGCTGTCGATCTTGACTCTATGAAGGCCGGTGAACCGGTCGCCATGCGAGGTGCATCATTCATGACGATCAGGGAAGGCTTGCTGACGCGGATCGTGGATTTGAGCTGATTTGTGCGACAATCGACGATGTGGGGGGGGCTTTGGCCCTTCCCATTTCCCGATCCCAATGGGAAAGCCTCGCCGGTCTCGATCGCCGTTCCCAATCGGGAGCCGCAACATGGTGGGGGCGACCAGCGACCTCGGATGCCGTTCCACGCTGGACTACCGCCATAAGGACTGGCATCTTCATGCAATGCCTTTCGTGATTCACATCGCCATTGCGAACAGCGGACGAATTAACCACCCGGCTTGATGCGTCGGGCCGGGTCTATCCGCTTGTGAATTTAATGATGCTGCATGCATCCGCGAAGGTTTTTGGAAATATGTCTTGGGAACAACCAACCCTGCACCTTGTGTGCGGTAAAATCGCTGCTGGGAAATCCACGCTTACGAGTGCCTTGGGGGAGCAGGCCCATACGGTCGTTGTGAAGGAAGATCACTGGTTGGCTCGCTTGTACCCCGACGAGCAAAATAGCCTCGCTGATTATGTTCGCAACGCGACACGTCTGCGAGAAGCAATGAGCGCGCATCTTGTTGACCTACTACGGTCAGGTCTTTCGGTTGTCTTGGACTTCCCCGCTAACACACCTGCAAGCCGGGCGTGGATGCAATCCTTGTTTGAAGATGCGGGGTGCCGGCATCAACTCCACTATCTCGACGTGCCCGATGAAGTCTGCAAATCCCGGCTAAGTCAGCGAAATAGCGACGGTACGCACGAATTTACCGTGAGCGATGACGACTTCGCCTTATTCACTAAGCATTTCGTCCCGCCAGCGCCCGAGGAAGGATTCGACGTAGTTCTGCATCAGTCCTAACGACATATCCTCTCCCGTTGTACGCCAAGCGTACAACGGGAGAGGATCAGAATTGCCCGCCTTCCCATTTCACCATCCTTTTCGGGACAGCTCACGACCGCCTGGCCCGCGCTGATGCTGGCTGCAAGACTCCCGCTCCGAACATGAACGAACGTCTGAAGTTGGGAAGCGATGAAGACGGCGCGAATGACCGGATGTGGGTCTTCACAGCGGTTGAGCGAGTGATCGCGACATGGACGATCTTGGTCGCTCACCGCGTCGATTGCGTTCTCGAAACGCACTGCTTGGGATGGGGAGCGGCTTTCCCGTTACTCCGCCTTCGCCCTATAGTTTCGGGAAAATGCATTCGAATAGATTTCGGGAAAGTGGGCCCCGCAGGCGGCCGTCAGCCCGATCGGCGCTGCGGGATTCCCGTCACGGGTTCCCAGTCGAGAGTGACGATCGGCATGGCATCACCATAGGATGTGTCCAGTTGGCGCTTTATGCCGTCATAACGCTTTCCCGTCCCAAGGTCTTCGAAAAGCAGACTGCCTCAGGCCGTCCAACATATTTGCCAAAGTTGGGAATGCGATGGTAGCCGTTCCTCTCGTAGAACTTAACGGCGCGGCTGTTTACCAATCGTGTTTCCAGCCACAACTCGCGATAGCCATCGGCTTCTGCTCTCCTTTCAAGATCGTTTAGAATAGCTGATCCCACCCCTTTACTTGCCGGAATGGCGAACATCCGCTTTAACTCCGCCACGCCCTTCTGAAGCGGTCGATATGCCCCGCACCCCAGAGCGTTACCCTGTGCGTCATACGCCAGTACAAACGAGGCCCCGGCTCCCTCTACATCGTAGGGGTCGAATGACGATCTCCCGCTATCTCCGGTTATACCAGCCAGCGTGACCGAAAGTTGATCGAGTAGCTGTAGTGAACCGCGCCGGGTTTGTCGGAGGCTCCAACTCCTGAGAGGAAGGGGCTATGACGAGCAAGACCACGAACAAGTTTTCGCCTGAGGTGCGCGCGCGCGCCGTGCGGATGGTGCTGGATCACGAGAAGGATCACCCGTCGCGCTGGGCAACGGTGGTGTCGATTGCAGCGAAGATTGGCTGTGCCGGCCAAACTCTGCACGAGTGGGTGAAGAAGGCCGAGGTCGATAGCGGCACGCGTGTCGGCGTGCCGAGCGATGTTGCCGACCGGATGAAGGCGTTGGAACGCGAGAACCGGGAGCTGCGCCAGGCCAACGAGATACTCAGGAAAGCGTCGGCGTATTTTGCGATGGCGGAGCTCGACCGCCGAGCGAGGTGATGGTGTCGTTCATCGACGCGCATCGTGAGGTGTACGGGGTCGAGCCGATCTGCCGGGTTCTGCCGATCGCCCCATCCACCTACCATGCGCATGCAGCCAGAAGGATTGAGCCGACCAGGAGGTCGGCTCGGGCTCGGCGTGATGATGCGCTCGGGCTGGAGGTGCGCCGCGTGTTCGAGGAGAACTTCCGCGTCTACGGCGTGCGCAAGGTCTGGCGCCAGCTGCGGCGGGAGGGGTTCGACATCGCCCGCTGCACCGTTGCCCGCCTGATGCGGACGATGGGCTTGGCCGGCGTGATCCGCGGCAAGCCGGTGCGCACCACTGTCAGCGACAGGACGGCGTCATGCCCGCTCGACCGGGTAAACCGGCAATTCCGTGCGCCGGCGCCGAACATGCTCTGGGTGTCGGACTTCACCTACGTCGCGACCTGGGCAGGCTTTGTCTACGTCGCCTTCGTCATTGACACCTATGCCCGCCGGATCGTCGGCTGGCGCGCCAGCCAGAGCGCGCATGCCGGCTTCGTCCTTGATGCGCTTGAGCAGGCACTGCACGACCGTCGGCCACTTCGGGGTGGCGGCCTCGTCCACCACTCCGACCGCGGCAGCCAGTATGTGTCCATCAAGTACACCGAGCGCCTCACCGAAGCGGGCATCGAGCCGTCGGTCGGAAGCGTCGGAGACAGCTACGACAACGCTTTGGCCGAGACCATCAACGGCCTCTACAAGGCCGAGGTGATCCACAAGCGCGGACCCTGGCGCAGCTTCGAGGCCGTCGAATACGCCACGCTGGAATGGGTCGACTGGTTCAACCATCGCCGGCTGCTAGAACCCATCGGCAACATCCCGCCTGCCGAAGCCGAAGAGCAATTCTATGCTGCCGCCAACATCATCGATATGGCAGCGTGACTCACATCCAATGGCCTCCGGCAAACCCGGAGCGGTTCAGTAGCGCCATCGGATCAGAGGGGTGGACCGGCTCAACGCGCATTCGCAAAAGCTCCTTTGCAACATCAGAATGCTGCGCCAGCCGACAGGCGGCGCCCACATATTCCATTGCCTCTGCATTTTCGAAAAACCATCCCAAACGAGACGGCGCAGGCCGTCTTGTTGGTCGTTCCCAAACGGGAACGACACAGCCGGTTATTGTTCGGTTAGTTTGATACCGAAGTTGACGTTGAGCGCCAGCGCTCCGGCCCTCGTGATCGAGATAATCCGCGAGCGATCGTTGCGTCGCATCCAGCCCTGTTCGATGCACGCATTCAGGAGGGCTGCACCGACCGTCCCGGCGATGTGCGGGCGGCGTTCGCTCCAATCGAGGCAGGGGCGGCAAAACAGCCTGCGCGCCGTCGTGCGGTTCAGTGCCGTATCGATATCAACACCGATCGATCGGAAGAACATGATTCCTTCGGCGGATAGCTCGCCTCCATCAGCCAGATCGGTGATGTAGCCTCGCTCACCCATGCGATCAGCGACAGCTACGGCGATGCTGCCAGCTAGATGGTCGTAGCAGGAGCGGGCGCGTCGCATTGCGGCATCGCGAGGGCCTGTCCTTACTTTGCGGTTTGCAAGGTTCGCGGGTTCGGCCGCGACCGCCATGATGCTTTCGATCATGGTGGCGACGGTCACCGAGGCGAGCCGATGATACCGGTGGCGTCCCTGCCGTTCGACCGCCAGCAGCCCCGCCTCCGTCATCCGCCCCAAGTGACTGCTCGCCGTCTGGGGGGTGATCCCCGCAACGTCGGCCAGCTCGGTCGCCGTCAGCGCGCGCCCGTCCATCAGCGTCACCAGCATCGCGCTTCGGGCAGGATCGCCGATCAGGGCGGCGATTTCGGCAATTCCGGTCGTAGTCAGCATTTATCTCTCACCCGAAGCGGGTTTCGTTGCACACGTCCTCGCATATGCGGCTTCCGTAATGGTTCGATGCCGATCGAAGCATCGCCCAAAGCCCGCGATCTATGAAGGCCCGGTCACGGCAACACCGGAAGGCCATTCATGATTACGTGTTTTATCCGCTATGAAATCGACCCCTTTCGTGTCGATGCGTTCGAGGAATATGCCTGCAACTGGGGGCAAGCAATCCCGCGTTGCGGGGCCGATCTGATCGGCTATTTCGCCCCTCATGAGGGGTCGGCGACCACAGCCTATGGCCTCTACAACATCGAAAACCTCGCCGCCTACGAGGGTTACCGTGCGCGACTGCGCGATGATCCCCTTGGCCGAAGCAACTACGAGTTCGCGAAGCGGGAACGCTTCATCCTGCACGAGGATCGGATGTTCCTCAGACTTGCCTCGACGCCCCATGCGCCGCTGGTAAAACCATGATCGCTGTCATCTTCGAGGTCGATTTGGCCGAGGGGCGAACGGACCAGTATCTTGCGCTCGCCGCTGCATTGCGCGGCGAGTTGGAAACGATCGACGGCTTCCTGTCAGTCGAGCGCTTTCAAAGTATGTCCACGCCAAACAGGATGGTGTCGCTCTCGTTCTTTCGGGACGAGCAGGCTGTTCAACAGTGGCGAAACACGTTCGCGCACCGTGCCACGCAGGCGCAAGGGCGAGCAGGCATCTTCACGAACTATCGGCTGCGGGTCGCCAGCGTCGTCCGCGATTACGGGATGCTCGATCGTATCGAGGCTCCAGCAGATAGCCTAGCTGTTCATTCGATGTAGGACAGTCGCCCCACACTGAAACACGTCTACCCTTCCCATTTCCCCTGCCAGGGGAGGTTTCGGGAAGCCTAGCGGCTTCCCGCTCAACCATGGTTTTTGGCAAAGGCGGTCCGCCGCGACATCGGCTAGCGCCATCTGCGTACCCGCAGGTGAACTGCCCGCTCTTAACATTTGAGGACATTCAAGCATCCAGCCTTGATGTGAGTGATCGGCTATCGCGAGATGAACAAATGGCAGAAAGCGGGAAGCGGCTTGGCAGCCTTAAGCGGCCGTTTCTGGGTCATCTAGCCGGTTGCGTTCGTAGGTTCACGATCGCCAACGCCATCGCTCGATCCAGCGCAGATACTGAAGCTGGATCATGGAGCCGGGAGCCGCACAATGAGCAAGGATGGCCACGTGCCGGGGCTCTCCCTCTGAGACTTCCGCCCGTTCTACGCGTTCAGCCAAGACGACGTGAAGGGGAAGAAGATGGCGCGGGTCTATCGGGTGGTGCTGGCATGGGTGATCGCCCTGCTCGGCGGTTTCTTTGCGGTGGCGGGCGCCGTCCTCGCATCGATCGGCGGGTCGCCCTATTACCTCATCGTCGGCATCGCGATGGTGGCAAGCGGTGCGCTGCTTGGGCGGGGCAGCCCGCTGGGGCGCTGGCTATTCATCGCCATCTGGGTCGCGACGCTGGTCTGGGCGCTGTGGGAGGTCGGGCTCGACGGGCTACAGCTGGTGCCTCGCGTAGTCGCGCCGACGGTGCTGCTGATTCTTGTGCTGCTGACGGGCTGGCGAGCGCGGTCCTGGCGATCACGCGCGCATGCCGTGCCCGCGGTCGCAGCGGCGCTGGTCGTGGCAGGCCTAGCTGGGCTGGTGTTGCATGGTGACGGCGTGGAAGCGCAGAACGCACCAGCCGTACCCTCGATCGCGCCGGCGCCGATCGGCGAAGCCGACGGCGACTGGCGCGATTACGGCGGCACGTTGTCAGGGCGCCGCTACTCCGCGCTGGCCGATATCACGCCTCAGAATGTCGGGCGGCTGCAGCTAGCCTGGACGCAGCGCACCGGCGACCTGCCGATGGCGGCTGAGACCCAGGAACATAAGCGAGAGTATCATTCCGAGGCGACGCCGATCCACATCGGCGACACGCTCTATACCTGCACGCCGCACTCCTTCGTCCAGGCGATCGACGCGACCACCGGCAAGACGAAGTGGAGCTGGCACGAGGACGCAGCCATCGCTGGCAACAACTATCTGGTCTGCCGCGGGGTCACCTATTTCGAAGCGCCGATGGGAACGCCGTGCCCGCGCCGCATCTTCGCGCCCACATTCAACGCAAGGTTGGTCGCGCTCGATGCCGATACCGGACGGCCGTGCCCGAGCTTCGCCAATGGCGGTGCGATCGACCTGCGCACCAACATGGGGACCTCGAAGCCGTCGGATCAGATCGGTACGACACCCCCCGTGGTGGTCAACAATCGCCTGATCATCGGCGAGCGGATCATCGACAACGTCAATCGCGATATCCCATCGGGCGTCGTGCGCGCCTATGATCCGGTGTCGGGCGCGCCGGTCTGGGCCTGGGACGTCGGCCGTTCGCAGGATGCGATCGCGCCGCTGCGGGCAGGACAGACCTATACCCGCGGCACGCCGAATGTGTGGGGAGCAATCACCGCCGATGCCGCCAACGGCCTCGTCTATTTGGGGACGGGCAATGCCTCGCCCGATTACTGGATCGGCTATCGCCGGCCGTTCGATGACCGGTTCGGCTCGTCGATCGTCGCGCTTGACGTCGCGACCGGCAAGCTGCGCTGGACGCGGCAGCTCGTTCACCGCGACATGTGGGACATGGATCTGCCGATCGGGCCCTCACTGTTCGATTACCGCGCTCCGAACGGACAGGTCATCCCCGCGCTGATCCAGACCACCAAGATGGGGCAGGTGTTCTTCCTCAACCGCCTGACCGGCGCGCCGCTCGCTGCGATCACCGAACGGCCGGTGCGCACTGACGGTGCCACCCCGGGCGTGCGGGTCTCACCGACCCAGCCCTTCTCGACCGGCATGCCGAGCTTCACCCCGGCGGCACCGACCGAAACCGCGACCTGGGGCGCGACGCCGATCGACCAGCTGTTCTGCCGCATCGACATCCGCCGCGCGCAGGGCACCGGCATCTACCAGCCGATGGGGCTGAACCCGATCATCGGACATCCGGCATTCGACGGGGTGACCGACTGGGGCGGCGCTGCGGTCGATCCCGTCCGCGGGGTGATGACCGTCAACACCATGGAGATGCCGTTCAAGCTGTGGCTGATGCGCCGCGACGATCCGCGCGTGGCACCGATGATGAAGCAGAAGCAGGGCGGTGAGAACGCCATGCAGGCGCAGCTGCAAACCCAGTACAACACCCCCTACGTCGCGGTAGTAAAGGCATGGGTGGGAATCTTCGGGGCGCCCTGCGTAGCGCCGCCTTGGGGCCATCTGACCGCAGTCGATCTGAACACGCGCCGCATCTTGTGGAAGAAGGTGCTTGGCACCGCGCGCGATACCGGGTTGTTCGGATCCCACCTTGGCGTGCCGATCAAGACCGGCGTGCCGAACCTCGGCGGGTCGATCATCACCGCGGGTGGCCTAGCGTTCATCGGGGCGACGACGGACCAGTATCTCCGTGCTTACGACCTCAACACAGGCGAGGTGGTTTGGAAAGCGCGGCTGCCAGCGGGCGCGCAGGCGACGCCGATGACCTATCGCGGGCGCGACGGGCGGCAATATGTCGTGATCACCGCGGGCGGACACGGCGCTCTGGGTACCCGGTACGGCGATTACACGCTCGCCTACGCGCTACCGAGAAGCTGACACGACCGCGATGTTCGCCACCATAGCTGATGTGGGTAGTCCATGCGCCTGATCGCCATCGAAGAACATGTCTTGCCCTAGTTTGTCCGGAACGCCTGGGCGTTCGCTCCTCCACCACATGATCCCGTATCGGACATCGCCGATGGCGGGATCACGGGCGAACGTCTGGCGGACCTTGGTGAAGGTCGTCTCGCCTTGATGGATGAGCAGGGCGTCGACGTCCAAGTGCTTTCATTGACCACGCCCGGTCTTCACAATCTGGAGGCAGGACCGGCTGTCGAGACGGCGCAGCGCGTGAACGACCGAATTGCCGATGCGTGCGCTCGCCATTCCACCCGCTTCCAGGGTTTTGCAGCCCTGCCGACGGCTGATTCCGATGCCGCTCCGCGCGAGCTCGAGCGCGCGGTGAATGACCTCGGCCTCAAGGGTGCTATGCTGTGTGGGCGCACCCGGGACCGTCACCTCGACCATCCGGCGCTGCGGCCCATGCTCGCCAAGGCCGCGGAACTCAGCGTGCCGCTTTTCATCCACCCCCAGACACCGGCACCGTCGGTGCGTGCGGCCCAGTATGCGGGGATCGGCGAGCGGGCCGATCTCGCGCTCGCCGCCTTTGGCCTTGGTTGGCATTATGAGGCGGGGTTGGAATGGATCCGCCTTGCCGCGGCCGGCGTCTTCGACGCACTGCCGGAGCTGCAGATCATCCTTGGCCATTGGGGCGAGGTGGTGCTGTTCTACCTTGAGCGCACATCCGCCGTCATGGAGCGCGCTCTCGATCTCGATCAGTCGCTGATCGAATATGCACGCCGCAACCTCTATGTCACCGGCAGCGGTATGTGGAGTGCTACCTATCTTCAGCAGTGCCTAGATATTGTCGGTCCCGAGCGCCTGCTGTTCTCGACAGACTTCCCATATCAATATCGCGAGGGTGGCGAGCCGCGACGTTTTCTGGAAACCGTGGCTATCGATGAGGCGATGCGCCGTAGCCTCGCATTCGCGAACTGGGAACGCCTGATAACAGCGACAAAAAAGTAGATCGTAACGGGATGCGCTGATCGAGCTGCGAGTTCGTCAAATTGGGATGAACGAACGGCAGATTTAGGCACGTCGTTCAGCGGCCGTGCATGACTGAAATTGGGTCATGCTTTCGGCATTTCAGTCACGGCAGCTTACAACCAGATGCTGTCGTTCACATATGCCGGGCCGAACGTCTGAATCTGATGGAAGCTGCCATCCGAACGTCCCCTGACCCCTGCATTAAAAGAGCCCCAAACTTTGCGACTAGATAGACAATCCCAGCTTCGATGATCGGGACAGACTATCTGAATGTCCTGCGATAGTGCTTCATTTGTACTTTCGTTTTAGCCCGAATGCGGCAGGCGGCTTGGCGGGACCGCTATTTGTGCTTATTTTAAGCGTTGCCTGTGCTGCGACGACTTGTGGTGAGCCACGTTTCTGCAATGCGCCATGCCCGCTCATCGTCAACATCGATCCATCCAAGATCGCTGCAATCGCGGATGCCAGCAGTACGGTCGGATGCCAGGCGCCGCATTCCTTCGGTTAGAGAGGGCTTGTCCAATCCCCGGAGTGCGTCGAACAGACCCTTGCCCACAGCGAAGACACCCGTATCGAAGCAATCATATACCGCGAGACCCTTGCCAATGCCGATCAAGCGTTCGCCATCCGTCTGAGCGCACGTCACATCGTCAAGATCGATCCAATCGTGATCGATCCGACGATCGATCCCGAGCGATGCGCCGCCCCCCGTATCGGCATGAGCCATTCGCCGATAAAATTCCGGTTCGACGAGATGGTCGCACATCGCGAGGATCGCCTCCTCACCGTACAGCAATGGTTCCGCTGCGAGCAACGACGAGCCGTTGGGATAGCGATGATCTTCTACCCGGACGGTTTCGACTGTGATCGGCCAATTTTCCGCCGCGACATAGGCCTCGATCGTCTCGGCCTCATAACCGACGACCACGACCGTCCGAGCCAGCCCCGCCTGCGCCATGCCGGACACGGCATGGGCAAGCAGTGTCCGCCCGCCCACGCGGCAGAGCGGCTTGAGCGGGGCGACAGCGCGAAGGCGGGATCCTTCGCCTGCCGCGAGAACAATACCGGTTTCGATCATTCAGCCGCTACGGCAATGAACTCGTCGACCGCCTGCGCCGCAAGGTCATCGGTCATCTGAATACGCGGATGCTTGCAGAAATACGCCGAGGCCGCGTCGATCGGCCCGGCCAAGCCGCGATCCTTCGCCAGCTTGGCGCACCGGATCATATCGATGGCGACGCCCGCACTGTTCGGGCTGTCCTCGACGGACAGGCGCAACTCGATGTTCATCGGCACACCGCCGAACATCGTCCCTTCCATCCGCAGAAAGCAGATCTTGTTGTCATTCTGCCAGGGTACATAGTCGGACGGGCCGATATGAACATTGTCGTCGTGCAGCCGCTCCGCAGCGACGGACTGCACCGCCTCGGTCTTCGAGATTTTCTTCGAGGCAAGGCGGCGATGATTGGACATGTTGAGGAAGTCGGTGTTGCCGCCGGTATTAAGCTGATAGGTCCGCTCCAGCTTGACGCCCCGCTTGGCGAACAGATCGGTGAGCACGCGGTGAACGATGGTGGCGCCGAGCTGCGCCTTAATGTCGTCGCCGATGATCGGGACACCAGCCTCGGTGAAGCGGTCCGCCCATATGGGGTCACTGGCGATGAATACGGGAATGTTGTTCACAAACGCCACACCCGCCTCGAGCGCGCATTCGGCGTAGAACTCACTGGCGGCCTGCGAACCCACCGGCAGATAGTTCATCAGCACATCGGTCTTGGTCTCGCGCAGGGCAGCGACCACTTCCGCTTTGGACGCCTCCTTTTCATGCGCGAGCAGGAATGTCCGATGATCGTCATAATCCGACATATGTTCGGCGACGCCGTCAAGAACATGCCCCATCTGCACCTTGGTCCCCGTGGGAGGCACGGTTTCGCAAAAGACGGTGGTGCAATTGGGCTTGGCGAAGATTGCCTCTGCTACGTCCTTGCCGACTTTTCGTTGGTCAATATCCCAAGCTGCAACGACTTGGATATCGGTCGGCCTATACCCGCCCAAGTCCCAATGCATGAGACCGACCGTTTCGTTTGCACCCTCGCGATAATAGGAAAGCCCCTGCACGAGAGAGCTGGCGCAGTTGCCTACCCCAACAATGGCAATATTAATGGCCGGCATTACCTTTTGCTTCCTTCTATGTCTGGGAAATAATTTTCCGGCACTGTGAGGCGATTTTCGACGGTGCGATGCTGGAAAAGTCCAAGGATGAGGATGATGTTCAGTGGGATAAGCTCAAACCACCAGAACAGGCGTGGATTACCAAAAAGACAGGCAAGGAAAATGGCATAGACCCGCACATTGGCGGATAGCAGGCTCATCAGCCGCATGGGCCTGACGGCGAGGGTGGCATATGTCGCCGCGAGCTCAGAGGGAGCTTGGTGCTGCCCCAGCGCGTGGTCGAACCGCGCCGCAACGCGATCCAATAATCCCCAGCAATGATCATAAAGTTGGACAAGCGGATTGCGGCTCGGTGTAGGGCTGACGATCTTTGCCACCGCATCCCGGCGCCGGTGAAAGCGGGCTCGCTCGCTCTCGTACATATTGGATTGGACCATATGTGCGATGCCTGCGGCGACCGCCAAGGCCCAAGCCTCCAACGTGCCGATGGAGAAGGCCAGCGAAACATAGATCAGGACGAAAACGCCATGATCGCACAACCCATCCAGCGCGCGTCCGAGCGGACTGGCGGTGCCTGTGGCCCGCGCGATCATCCCATCCATTCCGTCGGCGACAAGCCAGCAGACGGACAGCAGCAAGCCGACAACGGCAAAAGGCCATATTTCCCACTGGCTGTAGGCCAGCGCGGCCGATGTGCCCAAAGCCAGCCCGGCCAGGGAAACGGCATTGGCCGAGATTCCGCGCGCGATGAACCAAGGCACAAGAAAGCGTGCCGCTGGATGAACAATCCAGAGATTTGTCGGATCCTCTATCCGACGGTCCCGTGAGGTGTCGGGGATGGTAAATGTCATTAAATCGTAATGTATGAGCCTAGCTGTCTGACTTGCAAGCGATTTGCAACGAGCCTGTCACGCGTCGATCAGGCCGGTCGTTGAGGCAGGCTAGGGTTGGCGGTCAGCTCTGCGGTACCACGGCGGCCTGATGGATGGCGCCGTCATGCCGTTCTCAAGGCCATTTTCCGGATTTGATCGGTCGTGGTTCGACGACTTGTCAATGCCACGGCTGGAGCTACGGCTCGCCAATCATCTCGCGTCGAGTCTCTTTCGCAGGACCACGCACAATGTATCCCCCCGGCCTCCAAAGGGGACAGCGATCGTCATCAAAGGTCTGACGAATGCAGATCGGTGAGGTGACGCTAGCTGAGCAAGCAGCGGCCAGGCTGCAATTATTGAGCGTCCGCTTTCGGGAGGGGGCCGCGCGCCGTTGAATGGCCGACATATGGGTCAATCCAGGCGTTGGGCGACCTCCTGTGCAGCCGGGCTCATCATCCCGTTCAATAAGCGGTATTGCATCAGGAAACCGAGCAGCGGATTTAACGGTTGCCCTCGAGCATATGCGAGACGTCCATGCGCCTGATCGCCATCGAAGAACATGTCCTGCCGCACGATGTTCGTGACGCTTGGGCGTCAGCACCGCCTCCACATGACCCTGTATCCGTTATCGCAGACGGGGGTGTAACGGGCGAGCGTCTGGCGGACCTTGGAGAGGGTCGCTTGGCGCTGATGGACGAGCAGGGCGTCGATGTCCAAGTGCTGTCCCTTACCACGCCGGGTCTACACAACCTCGAGCCTGTACCAGCGGTCGAGTCTGCTCGACGCGTCAATGATCTGATTGCCGATGCATGCGCGCGTCATCCTACGCGCTTCCGGGGATTCGCGGCTCTTCCGACATCCGATCCAGATGCCGCCCCCCGCGAGCTGGAGCGCGCCGTGAAAGAGCTAGGGCTGAAGGGCGCGCTGCTCTGCGGCCGTACACGCGATCGGCATCTCGATCATATCGTGCTGCGGGCCATGCTGGCGAAAGCTGCAGAACTGGGCGTTCCTCTATTCATCCATCCCCAAACGCCGACACCGGAGGTACGCGCGTCCAACTATTCCGGGATCAATGAGATGGCGGATCTGGCACTCGCCGCCTTTGGACTTGGCTGGCATTATGAGGCAGGCTTGGAATGGGTCAGACTGGCGGCGGCGGGTGTCTTCGACGAGCTGCCGACGTTGCAGATCATCCTTGGTCATTGGGGCGAGGTGGTGCTGTTCTACCTCGAGCGGACGTCGGCTGTGATGGGCCGAGCCCTCGAACTTGAGCAATCGCTGAATGAATATGCCCGCCGCAACCTTTACGTTACCGGCAGCGGCATGTGGAGTGAAGCCTATCTGCGGCAGTGCCTGGATATCGTCGGCCCCGATCGTCTGCTGTTCTCGACCGATTTCCCATACCAGTACCGACCGGGCGGCGAGCCACGTCGCTTCCTCGAGACCGTCGACCTGGACGACACGGCGCGCCGTGGTCTCGCCTTCGTAAACTGGGAGCGTCTGACGGCGCCAAATAGCCTAGGCTAGATTCCAGGAATGCCCGACGAACGAACGCCCACTTTAGGAAAACCACCTGCTCGCTGCGAACGCTCGGAATTGAGTCTCTGGCGCCACCGCCCTCGTCGTTTAATTTAAGCAGACAGCAATTTCGTGATCCATCGGCTGCGATCGAACTGGCCGCAGATGATGACGATCGCGGCGGTGAGCGGCACCGCGATCAATGCGCCGGCGATACCCCAGACCCAGCTCCAGAACGTCATCGCGATGATGATCGCCAGCGGTGACAGCGACAGCTGCTTGCCTTGAAGCAGCGGGTAGATCACGTTGCTGATCGTCATCTGCAGGACGACGAAGCCGACGAAGACCAAGGCCGGCATCTGCCACCCGCCGAACTGCACGAAGGCGAACAGCACGGGCGGCACGATGCCGACAATGTTGCCGATTACGGGCACGAAATTGAGGAGGAAGTTGAGGATACCCCATACCAGCGCGAGCTCCAGCCCGGTCATCCACGACCATAGGGCGGAGGCGACACCGGTCAGGATACTGGTGGCCAGGGTCGTGCTGAGATACCGGCGGACCTGACCCGATATCTCCTCGCTCACCTCCAACATGTCGCGGCGCGCACGACCTTCGCACATCTCGTACAAGCGACGCCGCAGCCGCGGCACCTCGGGCAGGCCGAGCATCACGACGATGCCGATGAACCCGACATAGGTCACGAAGGCATAGGCACCGCTCGCCAGCATCTGCAGCATCGCCGTGATGCGCTGGCGATTGAGCGTCCCGGCGATCGGCACACCGCGATCGGCGGCCCAGGCCGCGAGCCGCGTATAGACTTTTTCGAGCCCCGCCCACTGCGCCGACATCGCCCCGATGACCTGCCCGATCGACAGGTACACCGCCGCCGCGAAAGCGACGAGGATGGCGATCAGCGACAGGAGCGTCAGCGTATAGGCGATCCACGACGGCATGAAGCGCGCCAACCAGCGCTTGAGCGGCCACAAGGCGGCGACAATGATCGCGGCGAAGGCGATCGGCATAATGACGGCGAAGCCTGCCCGGAGCGCTCCGATCAGCAGGATCGCGACGATGATCGTCAGCATACGCTGGCGGTAGCGGTCCTGTACCGGATCCTGGGTCATTCGCGTCGTTCCTCGATGCTGATACCGGAGGCAGCCATCGCCTCCGCGTTGAGCCGCGCGCCGAGCAGCAGCGCCCATGCCGAGACCATCAGCCACAGCATCAGCACCACCACGGCGGCAAGCGAACCGTAAGTGTCGTCGAACCGCGCAACATGCGCGACATAGGTACGGAACAGTGTCGTCGCGACTAGCCACATCGTCACGCCGGCGATCGTGCCCGGCAAGACGCGGCGCCACGGGATCCTCTGGTCCGCTGCAGGGGCATAACGATAGATCAGGATCAGCCCTGCGCCCGCACCCAGGGTCAGCGAGCCGAAGAGTGTGATAGTGGAGACGAGACGCGCGCCCGGCAGGCCATCGGGCACATAGCTTTGCAGGAACGCTAGCACGGACAGCGACACCAAGGCGGTCAACGTGAGCGCTGAGCAGCAGAGCACCAGCGCCGTCGACACGAGCTGCCGGCGCAAGCCCTGGCGCTCCCGTTCAACGCAATAGGCGAGATTGATGCCGTGGAGCAGCGACCGTCCGGCGCGACGCGCACTGAACAGCGCGATGCCGATCGACAGGAGGAAGGCCGCGACCGACCCCCGGTTGGGCGCCAGTGCGTTGTGCAGGCCCCTGGACACGATCGGCCGCGCATCCACCGGCATGATCGCGGTCAATGTCGACAGATTGCGCGCGACCGTCTCGGCGGGGACGAAAAAGCCGTAAGCGCCAGCGATCAGGCCGATCAACGGGATCATTGCGAGGAAAGCGGCAAAAGCGATCGAGCTGGCCGCGATGCCGAAGTCGTCGCGCATGCCGCTGCGCACCGTCCGCCACGAAAGAACCGACCAGCGCAGCACATTCGAGGAGTCCGCCCGCTGACGCCTGCTGGTCGCTCCGTTCACCCCCACGTCATGCCCCCGTGCCTCAATCGATTTGGATGCCCGTGTCCGGGTGAAGGACCCATAACGATCGTCTTCGATTTAGGTCCTATCGATTGCAAAAAGGACGGAAAGGCCCGGTGATCTCCAAGGCTCGCATCAGCTGGCTCGTCCGGCGTGTCGCCCGAAAAATCTGGTTCCGGGCAGCGCTTATCAGCGCCGCCAGCGTCTTGGTGGCTGCCTTTGCAGGGATCGTCGCGCGCGCGGTGCCGTACCACTTTACCGGCGACATCGGGCAGGATGCGGTCGGCACGGTACTGGAGATCATCGCCTCGTCGATGCTGGCTGTCACCACCTTCTCGCTGACGGCGATGGTCAGCGCCTATTCGTCGGCTACCCAATTGGCTACCCCGCGTGCGACGCAATTGCTGATCTCCGACCGCATGTCGCAAAATGCGCTTTCGACGTTTCTCGGCGCGTTCATCTTCGCGATTGTCGGCATCATCGGCTTGCAGACGCGGTTGTACGGCGGGCAGGGGCGCGTGCTGTTGCTGATCGCCACCGTTCTCCTCGTGGCGCTGGTGGTCGTGACCTTATTACGCTGGATTGCCCATCTCGCGGCCTTCGGCCGGATGTCGGACGTGATCGACCGGGTCGAGGATGCGGCGCGCTCTGCGATGATGGCTTTTGCCAAAAACCCCCATGGCGGGGGAAGACCGGCGATACCAATCCCGAACGACGCACGACCGGTCCTGTCCGATACGATCGGCTATGTGACGCATATCGACTTCGACCGTCTTGCGGCGCTGGCGCGGCGCTCCGGCATGGTCATTCATGTAGCGGCCATTCCAGGCACGTTGGTGCACACTGGGCGGCCGCTCCTTCATGTGGTCGGGCGCGATGAGGACGAACAGGATTGCGAATTGGCGCAGGCCTTCATGATCGAGCGGCACCGCGATTTCGATCATGATCCCCGGCTTGGCCTCATCGCATTGGGAGAGATCGCAGGACGAGCGCTTGCCCCCGCCACCAACGATCCCGGTACTGCAATAGAGGTACTCAATGCGATCTTTCGCACCCTGAACGAATTGCCTGCGAAAGAGGTGGCCTTGGACGGTGATCTGCCGCCAGTATATGTACAGCGCCCGTCGGTAGAAGACCTGGTTCGAGCCGGCTTCGCGCCGATCATCCGAGAGGGCTCGGGTGAGGAGGAGGTCGCGATACGCACCTTCAAGGTGCTGGCCGCCCTAGGCGAGGAGTTTCCCGACGCGCGAGAGGTCACGCAAACATTGGCTGGCGAGCTTGAACAGAATGTCGAGCGGGAAATGCGCGATAAGGCCGCCATCGCCAGGACGTTGGCCGCGTTAAAACATTGAGCACTGAGGGGGCAGTCACGGAAAAGGGGATCAGCACGTGCCAATGTGAACGAACGGCAGAAACCTGGACACGATCGGCACGTGTCTAATGGCTGGTCCTGGGTCAAATCGGCCGCCGTGCTGATAAGACAACGCTTTTGTGAGTTTTTACAAACGTCATCCCGTTACGCTCACGACATTGTCATCGCCGTTACGATCGATATATTTGTTATAGGGGTCGATGCCGACGAACATAGGCTTACGGGCGGTCATGATCCGTACCTGCTGGATGCCGCCCCGGATCGGGCGCCGTTCTATGGCAAGTACGTCGGCGCGCGAGAAATCGCCGAAACCCGGACGCGCGACGAAGGCACCGATATCGAAACGGCCAGCGAGCGGGACCAATGTCTCGTTACCCTTGCCATCTGCGACAAACTTGGCTGCGTCGACGGATAGCAACGTCTCCCAGCGGCCATCGGGCAGGCGTCGCGTCGTGGCGCCCTTCGCCTTCAAGTCCCAAAGGGTGATGCGCTCGAACAGGTCGGCGACCAGCGTCCGTTCCTCTGGCGTGCGCGCGAGCGCGGCAAAGCTGGCAACGAGATCGGTTGATCGTGGATAGGGGCGGCCACGGAAGCGGTAGCGGTCGAGAAGCCCCGCGAGCATCGCGTTGACGCGATCCTCGCCGAGCCGGTCCTGCAGCAGATAGAGCGCCAGCGAGCCCTTGTTATAGTGGATATATGCCTGGTTCTCCACGCGCTCCAGCGGCAGCTCCTCCACCGCCTCGGCACGACGCCCGCGCAGATAGTCGTCGAGTTCGTATTTGAGGAAACGGCGGATCTTCTCGGGGCCGTAGAGCCGCTTCATCACCATCAGCGCGGAATATTGCGCCATCGTCTCCACCCACATCGTGCCGCCTTGCATGTCGGCGCTGATGATCTGGTGTGCCCAATATTGGTGCGCCAGTTCGTGCGCTGTGACGTAGGTGACATAGTCGATGCGGTCCTGGCTACGGGCATCGGCGATGAAGCCGATCTTCTCCGAATAGGGGATCGTGCCGGCGAACGCTTGTGCATAGGTGGAGTAGCCGGGATATTCGACGATGCGGGCATAGTCGAACTGGTAAGGGCCGAAATTCGCGTGGTAATAGCCGAGCGCGGCCTGCATAGCGGCAAGCATCCGATCGACGTTGAAGGCGTGCTTCGGATCGTAATGAACCGACAGCCGCACTCCGTCAGCCATCTTCGCCTTTTCCGCATAGCGCGCCGACTGGACCGAGAAGAAGGCAAGGATCGGCGTATCCGAGACGAAGCGCGCGGTTCGACGCTGGCCGATCGTGACGTCGGAGAGTTTACGGCCCGGCGCGATCGGTACCTGATCGGCGTCGGTCGACAGCGTGATGTCTGAGCGGACCCAGTCAGCGTGGACATAGTTGCGCCACTGCGCCGAGCGATCCTCGAGCTTCGCCAGCCGGAGTTCGGCGGGGAGGCCCTGCTTGCGGCGCTTGGTGCGGTCCTGGAGCAGCCCGGTCCGGTCCATGCCGATCACGGGCGCGAATTCGCGGTTGTTGAGGAAGCTGCCATTGCCAACGAGGCGGACATCGTCGTCGTTGGCGGTGAAGCCGCGAACTGCCCGCGCGGTACGGAAGTCTATCGTGCCGGTCGCGCCCGGTGCGAGCGGCCGGTCGAACCGGTAGATGCGGTACTGGAAATCGTCGTCGACCATCACCGGCCGTGCGCCCGGCACGACGACCGCGACCAGACGGGTCTTGTCGTCCTGCATCCGCAGATGGACGTCGCGCAAGGGCGCCCCGGTGTCATTGATGAAGGCGTAACGCCCCGTCGTCGTCATCCGCCGCTCGGCGGGGTGGAGCGCGACATCGAGGCGGATCGCGGTGAGCGTCGGCTGGCGCAGCGACGCATATCGATAATATTTTCGCTCATACGCAGCCTGACGCGCCTCCTGCGCGGGTTCGCTGCGATAGGTGTTGAGGATGTCCATCTGGCGATAGGCAAAGGTGCCGGTCGCGACGATCACGACCAGTGCCGTCACCAGCAGAATACCCGGCCCGCCGGCCAACCGCCGCGGCACGAGGCGGAGGCGGTGGCCGAGCTTCACGTCGGTGCCGCGCCGCCAGAGCAGATGCGCGCAGACGCCCAGGACCAGCGCCCAGCCGGCCCAGTACAGCCTAAGCCACCAGCCGCGCGCGCCGCCAATCTGGTCGCCGTTCATGTCTGACAGCCGCATCGTTCCGGTCGAGCCGTACAGATAGAGCGGGTGATCCCAGCCGATGGTGGTGAAGATGCTGGTCGCGACGAAATAGACGACCATGACCGCCCAACCGATATATTTGTTGGGACTGAGCGCCTGCACAAAGACCGAAAGTACCGCGATCAGCCCGAAATCGACCGCCAGGGGTGCGATATACCAGGCAAGATATTCGCCAGTATGCACGTCGGTGACGCCACGGGACAGCTGCACGGCGATCGCGACCAGCGCGGACAGGACCAAGGTCGTCGCGAGCACGGCGGTGATCGCCAGCGTCTTGGGCAGCATATAGGCCCAGCCGGGCAACGCCGTCGCATCGATGATCTCGTTCATGCCGCGTTCGCGATCGCGCCACACCAGTTCACCTGCATAATATATGGCGATGATGAGCGGCATGACCGCGAACGCGCCAGTCAGCAGGTCGATGATCGAGAATGTCAGCGGCCAGGTCGGCGTACCGTAACGTTCGCCGGAGAATAATAGTCGTGCGATCACATTGGCGAGGCCGATCGGCACCATAATGACGAAGCCGGGGCTGCGGAAGATCAGCGCCATCTCAAACCGGGTGCGGGCGATCAGTTGCGCGCGACGGGCGCTTGCGGGGGTGGCCGGCGGCAGCACCGATACGGTGTAGGGGCTGTGCGCGGCGAGCTTGGCGGCGCGGCGCTGTTCGCGGCGGAGCCGTCGCTTCGACACGCCGCGCTCGCTGAACGAGAAGCGGGCATAGGCCAGTGCCAGCGCGACGGCACCGAACAGCAGGCAGACGAGGCGGTTGACCGCCAGGATGCCGGCGAAGGCGGGCATGGCCGAGTTCGCCTCGGCTGCCGTCCAGTAGCGTGTAGTCCAGCTGAAGGCCCCGACACCGAACGGCTCCAGATAGGCGATCGTCTCGCGCAGCTCAGGTTTTGCCGTCGCGATCCCGACGAGCGAGAAATATAGGACTAGGAAGACGATGACCGCGAGATAGCTATAGGTCATCGACCGCGTGATCGTCGCCACCGCGAAGAACACGCATGAGGTCAGGAACAGATTGGGCAGCGCAAGAAGCGCATAGGCATAGAGATAGTCGCCGAGCCGATTGGGACCCAGCGTCTCGGGATCGACCCACGGCATCATCGAGCCGAGCCAGATCGCAAGCGGCACCACCAGGAAGGCGATCGCTGCGGCTGCAAAGGCCCCCAGAAAGCGGGCGAGTAGATAAGATGCCTTGGTGACGCGGGTCGAGCGGACCATCGATCCAAAGCCGCTCTCATCGTCGCGCACGACCACGTTCGAGACGAACGCTGTCGTCACGAACATGAAGAAGAGCGACATGATGATGTGCGTGCGTGCGAGCGCGGTGGCTGCGTTTTTGTGCACGTTGCCACCGCTGCCAATCTGGATCTGATCAATCGTCATCGACCCGAAGGTCAAGAGGAAGAACAGGATGGAGACGACCCAGAAAACCGGGTTCCTGAGCTGGTAGCGCAGCTCGAAGCGGGCGATGGCATCGAACATGATCGCTCAGCCCGCGACGGGGAAGGGGACGGGCGCTACGCCCGGCGTGCGGCGCGAACGGGCGAGCGTGGAGAAGTACACGTCCTCCAGCCCGCCATCCGTTTGGTGGAAGCCGTCGCCGGGATCCTGATCGGCGAGGATATGGACGATGGTGCGGCCGGCGAACAGGCGGGTCGAGATGACCTCGTGCGTGCTACGCACGACCGCCATGTCGTCGCGCGCGATCGTTTTCGCCCACACGCTGCCGCGGGCACGTGCGATCAGTTCGAGCGGGGCGCCTTCGAGCTGGATACGGCCGGCGGCAAGCACGGCCATGCGCGGGCACAGGTCGGCGACATCCTCAACGATGTGCGTCGATAGGATAACGACGACGTTCTCGCCAATCTCGGCTAGGAGGTTTAGGAAGCGGTTGCGCTCCTCGGGATCGAGACCGGCGGTCGGCTCGTCGACGATGATAAGGCGTGGGTTGCCGATCAGCGCCTGCGCGATGCCGAACCGCTGGCGCATCCCGCCCGAGAAACCGGCGATCGCTTTCTTGCGATGCTGCCAAAGGTTGGTCTGGGAGAGGAGCGTTTCCACCGTCGCACGCCGATCCGCCGGCGAGGCGACGCCTTTTAGCACCGCCATGTGATCGAGCATGTCATAGGCAGAGACGCGCGGATAGACGCCGAAATCCTGCGGCAGATAGCCAAGCGTTTCACGCAGACGCTCCGGCTGGGCGATCACGTCAACGTCGTCGAATCGGATGCTGCCGGCGGTCGGCGTCTGCAAAGTCGCCACCGTCCGCATCAGCGTCGACTTGCCTGCGCCGTTCGGGCCGAGGAGGCCGAACATGCCGGTGGGAACCGACAGGGACACGTCGTCGAGCGCGCGTGTCCCGTTCGCGTATACGTGGCTCACGCCAGCAAGTTCGAGCATCGTGATCCCCCAATTTGAGCTGGAACTCTACCGCGCCATGTCGTTGGTGCAATAGCGGAGTATCACACCTGGCGACGTTTCGACTTCTGCAGCTGATCATTAGGCCGGCACGCGGAGACATTTCTCCGGCGGGTGGCGCGATTCTGTGGCTGGGGCTTTGGTGTAATTAAGCAAGATTGCTCAGAACAGAGACTTGCAGAACGTTGCCTGTCGTGGCGGTTGCTAGCGGAATCAATTTCGGTGGAGAAAAGTCACTCGGGGTCGAATGGCGGATAACGTGCCCAACGGCCACTGTGACGTCGTTGTAGAACGCGATGAACGAGCGTCCGCTTCTGGGAAAAAAATATGACCCACCGAACGTCCGTTCCTGGGTCATCATCGCCCAATATCACCCACCCGTTGCCGATCGCACTCCAGCTTGATGGGCACCAATACCGGCGAGTACTCCGGCGGCTGACGCAAGGGTAGCATTGTGCATGGGATTAGCCCTCGATATTGCCCATGCGCTGCCATGGCAGGAAGGCGGAGCCGGAGAGATGCGCGGCCAATTGCGCCTCGCTCAGCCCCTGTTCGCGCCATAGCTTGCGCCAGACATAATCCTGCCCCTCCATGGCGAGCGGCATGTCGACGCCGTGGACCGCCATCGCGTCGATCTCGCGTTCCCAGCGGGCCCAGTTCCACCAGGGGGTGGTGTAGCCATAGGTGCAGGTGTTCAGATAGGCGCGGTAGGCGAAGGGCGAGGAGACCCAGCCGCTGTCGCCGGGCGTCAGGCGGGTCATCGGGCCGACGCGATTGCCCTCCCAGGCGACCGACAACCGCCCTTGCGTCGTCAGCGCCGCCGCCGCGCCCCGGATCGCGGCGACCGGCGAGGATGCCGTGACCCGCAACCGATCCCGCGCGATCGTCACGCGGTAGCGCGGGGAGGGAAGTCTTCACGGGCGGCATTGTCCTTGGCATGGCCCCAAAAGGGAAGGGCGAACCGACCACCGGCCGATCCGCCCTCCAGCGGGGAACGTCAGAACCGCGTCGATACCGACAGGTAGAAGGAACGACCGTAGAAGCTCGTCTCCTGCCAGATTGCGGGATTGTTGTTGTAATAGGCCTGTTCGCGGCTGTTGTTCAGGTTGATGATACCCGCCGCGAAGCTCAGCGTCTCATTGGGGGTATAGCCCGCACTCAGGTCGAACTGGGTGCGGCCGCGCACCGTATGCCCCTCGGTCGCGAAGAAGCTGTCCGCGCCGTTCTGCACATAGGAGCTGCGGTAATTGGCCGACAGCCGCAGGCTGAAATGCCGGTTTTCCCAATAGGGCGTGACGTTGACCGTGTTCTTCGACAGGTTGCGCACCGTAAAGCCGGTACCGATCGCCACCTGGGTGGGGATCACGCGGGTGTAATTGGCCATGAAGCCGAACCCGTCGACCGGCAGGATGCGGTCGAGCGATTGGTTCCAGCTGAACTCGACGCCCCGGATGCGGATGATGCGCGGGTCGTTCGAGGTCTGGGTGACGTTGTAGATATTGCCCGAGGCGTCGACGCAGTCGCCGCTCGACGCGCGGTTGAGCGCGGTCCCCCGGAACGAGGCCGGGCAGACCAGCGACGAGAAGGTGCCGTTCTTCACCCATTTGTAGAAGCCGTTGACCGAGATCGCGCTGGCCGTGCCATAATACCACTCCGCGCCCAGATCGATCTGGGCGGCGGTCAGCGGCTTGAGGCCCGCCTGGCCCAGGTCGACCGTGACGGTGTTGGTCCCGGCGGGGAAGGTGTTGGCCACCGACGAGGTCGTCTGCGCCATCGAGGTATTGGCGTCCAGGATCGGGCGGACCAGCACCTTGGCGGCGGCGAAGCGCAGTTGCAGCTTCGACGTCGGCTCCAGCACCAGGTTCAGGCTGGGCAGGACGTTCTGGTAATCCTGCCGCGACGTGTAATCGCCGATCTTGTTGGTGACGTTGGTATAGGACCCGGTACGCGGCGCGGTGATATTGCCCTTCACCACCTGCAGCGTGTGTTCGTAGCGCACGCCGACATTGCCGCGCAGGGGCGCGTCGAACAGCGTCGTCTCGATATTCGCCATCGCATAGACGGCGGGGATGTAGCGATCGACGGTATAGCTCGATTCCGGCGCGGGCAGGTCGGGCACGCTCAGCCCGGCGGCGGTCAGGGCCTGCTGATAGGCGCCGATGTCGGGCGCGATCCAGGCGGTCGGGATGCCGGCCATCCCGTTCAGGAAGCCGCCCACCGGATAATTGCCGCTCGACAGCGCCGGAAAGACGGTCGCGGTGGCACCGGGGCGGTTGGACAGCGAGGCGAGGTCGTGGCGGCTGACGTCGCGCACGAAGCTCTCGTGCCGATACTTGGCCCCCACCGCGAATTGCGAGATGGGGCCGAGCGACACGTCCTTGGTCACGTCACCCTGGCCGGACACTTCCTTGCCGGTGGTGTAGCGCGTCGCGCCCACCGGATACTCGTTCCGCACCAGGGTCGACCGGTTGTAGAGCGACGGATCGGTCAGGTTGGCCGCGACGCTGTACTTGACGTTGAACGGATCGGAGATGTCGAGCGTTGCCGAGGGGATGGTGATGCCCAGGATTGCGGCATCCTCGCGCGAATAGGCATGGCCCCGCGTGAAGTTGCCGACCGCGCGCGCGGTCCAGCCATCCTCGCCATGCCATTTGGCGCTGAGCGTATAGCCCTGGCTCGACAGCTTGCGCGTCTCCTCCTGGCGGTTGTTCTCCATGGTGAAGTTGGTCGCGGTCGTGACCATCGAGGCGCCGTTCGCCACGCTGACCGGGGTCAGGCGCGCGGTGTTGAACAGGAACACCTGCTGGTTGACGTCGTAATGGGTGTCGTCGCGCGCATAAATGGCGTTGGCGTCGACCTCCCACCGGTCGTTGGGGCGCCACTGCACGCCGCCGCTGCCCATGATCTGGTCGATCGAGCGGTCGATCCGGCGATAGCGGGGACGGCGCGGCACCGCGATCGTCGCGCCGTTCACGGACTGCGTCGCCCAGCGATCCTGGAACAGATAGTCGGCGCGATCCTTGAGCTTTTGATAGCCCAGGTTCAGATAGACGCCCAGCGTCCCGCCCGCAAACTGGTCGACATAGCTGCCGCTGAATTTCGGCGTGATCGCGCGGCCCGCATATTCGGAATTCTGCGCCTTGGCTGACAGCACGATCTTGCGCGTCGCAAAGTCGAGCGGCTTCAGCGTGTTGATGTTGACCGTGCCGGACAGGCCGCCGCTGTCCATGTCGGCGGTCGGCGACTTGATCACCTGCACCGAATTGGCCAGCTCGGTCTGGATGATGTCGTACCGGAAACCATCGGTGAAATCGGCACTCTTGAACGTCTGGCCGTTGATCGTCGTCAGCGCATATTGCGGGCCCAGGCCCCGGATGCTGATCGTCGCGCCGCGCCCGTTGATGTTCTGCATCTGGACGCCGGAAATGCGCTGGATGGACTCGGTGATATTCTGCGCGGGAAACTTGCCGATATCCTCGGCGGAGATGCCGTCGCTGACCCGGATGTCCTTGCGCTTGGTGGCAAGCGCAGAGGCGATGCTGCGGCGATAGCCGGTGACGACGATGTCGCCCGCCGGCGCATCGCCCTTCGTCTCGGATGCCCCCTGCGCGGGGTCGGGAGCGGGCGCCGGCGCCGTCTGCGCCATGACGGGGGGCGACCCTGCCATGATCGTGAGCCAGGCCGCCGTGTGGAGCAACGCCGTGCGCCGCGGACGCCGCGGACGTCGTTCATTGATGTGCGATACGATAGTCATGATCTGCCCCCTGTGTCGCCCGGCCGCCGAAACGGTCGAGCTCGATGTCGTCTATCGGCAGGGTCTTCCCGCATTGCAGGCACAGGTTCGCCATCGGCCGCGATCACGAAGCCAATCGCGGATCCGGTAGGGAAACCCCATGCTGCGCTGAGTTACGAAGCCCTACGCCAACCATTGGCGCGCCCGTTGCTGGATAAACCCAGTCTGTCACGGACACGCCGCTAGTCGAAAATGTCGCCCTACGGTGCAAACTGCATCGTTATGGTTATATTGTTGGGCTAAATTGGCACTATCTGTCAACGGCAAATGTCATACCGCGCTTGCAAAGATGATGCTGCGAACCCGCTCGGACAAACGCAACAAAATCAGGTATTTGCGTGCGTGAGTGCTGCATTGGTTTGTTTGAAGCGAATCGGGGCAGCATGTCCGCCAGCCTCGATTAGGCTATGGCAGGTTTCACGCTCCTGCCGGCGCAACAGCCTCGCCGCGTGCTGGGTTCAGCACAACTGCGAGCATAACCCGGATGCGACCCGGTCCTCATCCCGCTCCTCGTCTAGTCTACGCTTGGATGTCTCACTCTGTAACGGGGACATGACCGTGCCGCAGATTAAGGCATTGAATGCTATAGCATCTGATGCGAAGGGAAAGGCAGCCACCATCTTTTATGGGAGAACTAGAAGGGCAGCGGGTCATGCCCAGGCTCAGCGTCTCCACGATGCTTACCTGAATGAATGGCAGAAGGTGGGGAGCCGGCTAGAGGCCGCGAATGACCGAAACTGGGTCGTCGTGGCGGAGGGGAAGGGCGACCGCTTCCGCCCACTTGCCGACATTCTTGGGATGATCCAGCATGAGGCATTGGAATGATGGAGCAGCCCTTTGCGATTGCCTATCCGCAATTATCTCGAAACACCGTTGACGATCTTCGTCGAGCCACTTTGCGACCAGTATGAGGTTCCGCCAAAAGGCGAAGCCCTTGTGATCCTTCAGGACGGCTACCCGCACTCGATCGACATTCACCCAGATAATTGGGTCTCAATCTGGAACGAGGGGCCGAAGTTGGCCACTGTCGAGCTATTTGATGAGCACCAGTTCTCTAGACCTATGAGCCAATCAAAGTAGTCGGGTCCAATCGACCGCTTTTTACCCGAAAAGGGCATTGGTCAGGTAGTCCCGGTACCCTTGTCGTAGAGGTACAGCGTCACCGGACACACCTCTTCGTTGGCCCACGCGATCGCTTCCGCGACAGTGACATTCTCACGCTGGTCGTAGGTCAGATCGTAATTGGTCGGTCGTTGTTGGTCCGCATCCTCGCAGGCATTGTCATGCGAAGTCGCCTCGATGATGGCGTTAACCTCGCGCCAGCGATACGGCCTCGTTCGCCTGTCGATGATGTTGCAGATCATGCCGCGAATTTAGTGGCAGCCCGACATCATGCACCGTCGGCTTCCCACCAATCTCCGCCGTTCCGAATGGCCGAGCGGGCTCGCTCAATCAGCTAATCCGTTGATATGAATGAGCGGCAGCTTTCAGGAAGCGAGAAGGTACGTTCGAACGACTGGAATTGGGTCGGTGCCGCCAACGACCCGTTAGAGAACCGACTGTAATCTCAGTCGTCTAAGGCCTCGGTAATGAGGAGGTGGTATTGTGCCAGCATGAACTCAATGTCGCCCGCCCTCAATAGCCGCGTACAGTTGTCGCACATCGATGAGGCTTGCCTTTGGCGTGGCCGCTATATCGAGGAGTTCGCGATGGCCGAGGTTGCAGTCAGCGAAACGCTCGCGACGCTTTCAGGATTCGCCAGTAGCGGTGCTAAGAGCCTACTGCCCACCGCGGTTGGGCAGCGTTTCGAGGCACTCCAAGCGGTCGTAGGCCCGAGCGGACCGTTGGCGTCTGTAGGTAGCTGCGCGGCCAAAGCGCTGGATGACCTTGGCGAACACAGGCACCGCCGAAACTTCCTTTGTCATAGCTCCAGCGAGGTTTCGGCCGACGGCAGGGGCGGATGGCTTATGACACTCTGCCTAACCAGCTTCCGCGCTGGCGCGATCGAGCGAAGCTCTATGCATATTACCGCGGCTGAGGCTTCTATACTCCTAGACAAGCTTCGCTCAGCACGTCACCGCCTCGACGGTCAACTGCGAGGCGTGCTTGCATCATTCACGAAGTAGCCGGGTGTGGCCAGCGGGATGCAACGAACACTCACGATATGGCGGCTACACGCAACGCCTGCTCTCCGCCCGGTCCCATCTTTCGGTCAAGCACGGGCGGAATGCTTTGCTTGCTCTGCCCTGATGAACGGATGTCTGGAGTTGGGCGGTGCGGAAATGCGACTGAACGACCGCAACTGGGTCCTTCTTCATTAAATATCGGCGGCGGACACTGTAAATGCTGCGGTCCTGATACGCACGGTCAAAGCCAGTTCGTCGCGTGCGGTCAGAACCTTGCGACGTACATCGAGGGGAAGGGTGGGTTGCGCATCCAGGAACCGATCGACGACGTCGAGCGCCGCCGCATCGCGCTGGCCGCCGATGAAAGCGTCGATCCAGGCGGGCAGGAAGAAGATGCGCCGGTTCTGGCGAATCCATTCGAGTCGGTCGAGCGCCGGACGAAGGAAGGGCAAAGTAATGCCGGCCTGCTCGATGGCGTTGAAGGCGCCGAGGCTTTCGCTCGCCCAAGCTTCGTTGAGCGTGGCATCGTCGAAATAGCGGCTGAAATAGGCTGCCTTGACGGCGCGGTCGGGCGTCCCCGCGCGGGCGACGAAGGCGTCCTTCACGGCCTCGCTCGATTGGTCGAGATGCTGTTCGGTCGCGTAGAGCGCAGTGGCGTCGGGCGCGCCGATGGCGATCAGGCGGCGGACGATCGCCCAGCGCGTCGGCTGGCGGATCGCGGCCCCGACAAACGTCGTGCGGCCCGCCAGCAAGTCGCGCAGCCGGCCGAGGGCGAGCGGCGTCCGCGCGGTCGCGATCAGGCGATCGAGCGCGTCCTTGCGCAGGCCGTAGCCGAGCGTGGCGTCGTCGATGCGGGCGAACAGCGCCTGTTCCCATCGGGGCCGCAGCGGCGCGGATGCGTCGTCGGGCAGATAGACGTCGAGCGCGGCGGCGCCGCGTGACAGGATGATGCGCGAAATCTGCTCGTCGGACTCGGCGGGCAGGTGATCGAGCAGCATCGCGATATAGCGCGTCGGAGCGAAGCGGACGTCGCGGACTGTGTCCCAGACCGCGCTCCACAGCATGGCGCGGAGCAGCGGGTCCTTGACCGTGCCGACATGCGCGACGATCCAGGCAATGGTGCGATCGTCGGGCAGGAACAGGCCGTATCCCTGATCGTCGTCGTTCGGCCAGACATAGTCCGGCACGGGCAGCCCCGCCGCCCCCGCGACCGTGGCCGTCTTTCCATCGAAGGCGGCATCGAGCACGACGTCGGGGCGGGTGTGATAGCCCAGCCGAACCCGGACCTTCATCGGCCAGGCGCCGCCGGCATCGCCGGGCAGCGCGCGCACCGGCTGCTGGAAGAGCGTCAGCGATGTGATCTTGCCGCCCGCGATCCTAAGCTTCGTCTCCACGCGCGGCAGGCCCGCGCGCAGGACATATTGTTTGCCGAAGGTCGTCAGATCGATGCCCGACGCGCCACCGACCGCGCCAAGCAGATCCTGCCAGGTCGCGTTGCCATAGGCATGGTCGGTCAGGAAACGGTGCAGGCCGCGGCGGAACCCCGCCTCGCCGACCAGGAAGGCGAGCTGTTTGATGACCGCGGGCGCCTTGTTGTAGACGATCGGGCCGTAATTGCTCTTGGCGGCATCGAGATTGTCGAGCGGCTGCCACAGCGCCTGCGTGCCGCTGGTCGCATCGGCGCGATAAGCAGGCGTCTTGGTCGACAGGAGGAAGGTGGTCCAGGCATTACTGTCTGGCTGAAGCTCCGCCTGGATGCGCGCGGCCATATAGGTCGAGAAGCCTTCCTTCAGCCACAGGTCGTCGAACCAGCACATGGTGACGTCGTCGCCGAACCATTGGTGGCTGATCTCGTGATAGATGGTGGCGTCGCGGCCGACGCGCTGCGGCAGTGTCGGCGGCTCGCGGAAGATGAAGCGATCCTCGTTGTAGAAGACCGCGCCGACATGCTCCATGCCGCCGAAGGGAAAGGCGGGCGCGAGCAGCAGGTCGAGCTTGGCGAAGGGGAAGGGGATGCCGAACCAGTCGGCGAGCCAGCGCACCGCGGCGCGGTTGGTCGCGATCTGCGCCTCGGCATCGACCTCGGCGCGGCGCGAGGCGCGCGCATAGAGGTTGATCGGCCGCTCCCCCGGGGGCGTCGACGTCCAACGCGTCCAGGGTCCGGCGGCGAAGGCGGCGAGATAGGTAGAGATCGGCTCGGTTTCGGCAAAGCGGCATCGCGTGCCGCCGGTCACTGGCTGTTGCCCGTTGAGCGGGCCGTTGGCGATCACCGTCCAGCCGCTCGGCGCGGTGATCGTCCAGCGGAAGGGCGCCTTGAGATCGGGCTGGTCGAAACAGGGAAACAGGAGATTGGCATCGGAGGGGACGAGCAGGGTGTAGAGATAGGTCTGGCCGTCCTTGTCGTCATGATAGCGAATGATCGCGGCGCCCGATGCCGCGATCGGCGTCGCGAACCGTGCGGCGACGACGTTGGCGCCGGTCTTCAACAGCGCGGCAGGCAGGACGAGATGGCCGTCTTTCCGCCCCTCGGCCGGTAGCGGACGACCGTTGACCGTCAGATCGGCGAGTGTGGGGCCGCGAAAGTCGAGGACGAGATCGCCACTGTTGCGCGCGCGATCGAAGCGGATGACGACCGTGCCGGCCGCACTGTCCGTCGCGGTCAGGTCGAGCGACAGGTCGTAATGGACGCCCGAAATCTGCCTCACTCGCTGCCGTGCGAGGTCGAGCGAAATGCCCCGCGCGATGCCGCTATCTGCCGACAGGCCGGCGGCACGCGCCTGTGCCGCGGTCCACAACCCCATTGGAGCGAGTATCGCCGAGCGGAGCAGCGTACGGCGTGTATCGAGGAAGTGCAGGTCGGCCCCCTGTCGCGGTGGAGCGCCGATCCTAAGACGATCCGGTCGCTCATGTCGATCGATCGGACCGTCGCCGCGGGTCGTTCGTTGACCCGGACATGGCTACGATAGCGACAGCACAGACGGCATCAGCCCGGCCTGTCACGGGATGGCGCCCGCAGCGGTTGCTGGTGACCCGCTCGGCGCTGGGTTTCGCGCATGGGCGGGCGATCGTCGCGCGCGCCGAAGCGCAGGGCGTCGAGGTCGTGGCGCTGTCCGGCGATCGGCTGGCGCTGGATTTGCCCGACGATCCGCGGCGGGCCTATGCGGCAGCGAAATCGACGCTCGCTGTGGTGGTTGCGCCGCCCTCCAAGCGGCGATTGCAGCCGATCGCCCCCAGCGCCGACTGGCGGGTCGACCTTGCCGAAGGGTGTCCGGCGCATTGCAGCTATTGCTATCTGGCAGGATCGTTGAAGGGGCAACCAATCACCCGCGTCTACGCCAATCTCGACGAGATACTGGACGGGCTGCCAGCCTATCTGGGGCAGGGTAGCATCACTTCGCGCAGCCAGGATCGCGCCCACGAAGGCACGACGTTCGAGGCATCCTGCTACACCGATCCGCTGGGGCTGGAAGCGATCACCGGATCGCTGTCGGCGGCGATCACCTGGTTCGGTCGCTGGGATGCGGCGGCGCAGCTGCGCTTCACCACGAAGTTCGCCGACGTCGGGCCGCTGCTCGGCCTCGACCACCAGAAGCGCACGCGGATGCGGGCGTCGATCAATCCGGCGATGTTCGCCCGGTTCGAGGGCGGTACGGCGCCCGTCACGGCCCGGCTCGCCGCCTTGGCCGACATGGCGCGCGTGGGATATCCGATCGGGCTGACGATCGCGCCGATCATCGCCGCCGAGGGCTGGCGAGAGGCGTATGACGCCTTGCTCGCCGATGCGGCGGCGGCGCTCGCCGGCATCGCCGGTGTCGACCTGACGATCGAACTCATCACGCATCGCTTCACGCCCGGATCGAAGGCGGTGCTGGAAACCTGGTATCCCGGCTCCGCGCTCGACATGGGCGCGGACAACCGGACGACGAAGCGGACCAAGTTCGGCACCGAAAAGCGGGTCTACGACGCGCCGACGATGCGATCGCTTCGGACGTTGTTCGAGGAGAGGATCGCGCCGCTGCTGCCGGCGGCGCGCATTCTCTATTGGACATGACCGTCTTCTTCACCGCCGACACGCATTTCGGCGATCACCGCACGATCAACATCCACAAGCGACCCTTCGCCAGCGTGGCCGAGATGGATGCCGCGCTGATCGACCGGTGGAACGCCGTCGTGGGCGTAGAGGATGTCGTCTGGCATCTGGGTGATGTCGCGCGGCGGCCGGCTGATGTCGCGGCGCTGCTCACCAGGCTCAACGGAACCAAGCACCTGCTTCGTGGCAACAACGATCCCGAGGCCACGGGCGCGGCACCGGGCTGGGTGAGCGTCGGCGACTATGCCGAGATCGAGGTCGAAGGCCGTCCGCTCGTCCTGGGTCACTACGCCTTCCGCAGTTGGAACCGCCAGCACAAGGGCGCGCTCAACCTGCATGGCCACAGCCACGGCCGCCTGACATCGATGCCGCGCCAGTTCGACGTCGGCGTCGACGTGTGCGATTTTCGGCCGGTGACGCTGGAGCAGCTCCTTGCGAAGCGAACCACGGTGCCGGCGGGATGATCAGCCCCGCAACCAGCTTTGGTCGATCGGCCTGCGGGGCGTTTACGAGAAGCCGACCACCGCATGCGGCACGTACGGCGCCTCCAACCGGGCGATCTCGTCGTCCGAAAGCTCCAAGTCGAGCGCCGCGATGGCGTCGTCTAGGTGCCCCGGCTTGGACGCGCCGACGATCGGCGCAGACACTTCGGGCTTGGCCAGCACCCAGGCGAGCGCGACCTGCGCACGCGGCACGCCGCGCTCGCTGGCGACGGCCGCCACGGCCTCTACCACCTTGCGATCCGCCTCTGCCGTCGCCGCGTAGAGCGTGTGGCCGAACTCATCGGTGGCCGAGCGTTCGGTCGTCTCGTCCCAGTCGCGAGTCAGCCGGCCGCGGGCAAGCGGGCTCCACGGGATCACACCGATACCCTCTGCTGCGCACAGCGGCAGCATCTCGCGCTCCTCCTCGCGGTAGAGCAGGTTGACGTAATTCTGCATCGTGGAGAAGCGCGTCCAGCCATTCGCCTCGGCGACGTGGAGCATCGTCGCAAACTGCCAGGCGAACATCGAAGATGCACCGATATAGCGCGCCTTGCCCGCCTTCACGACGTCGTGCAGAGCCTCCAGCGTCTCCTCGATCGGCACTTCATGGTCGAAGCGGTGGATCTGGTAGAGGTCGACATAATCGGTGCCGAGCCGGGTAAGGCTGGCGTCGATCTCGGCCATGATCGCCTTGCGGCTGAGCCCCGCGCCGTTCGGTCCGGGGCGCATCCGGCCATGGACCTTGGTGGCGATCACCACCTCATCGCGGCGAGTGAAGTCCTTCAGCGCGCGGCCGACGATCTCCTCCGACGTGCCGTCCGAATAGACGTTGGCGGTGTCGAAGAAATTGATGCCGGCCTCCACCGCTTGGCGCAGCAGTGGCCGGCTCGTCTCCTCATCGAGCGTCCAGGTGTGATTGCCGCGATCCGGGACGCCATAGGTCATGCAGCCGAGACACAGTCGCGAGACGTCGAGGCCGGTGCTGCCGAGTTTGATATAGTCCATGGATAATCTCGCTTGTCCGGTGTGCTGCTGCAACGAACGGGAGGCTCTTGTGTCGCAAGCGATGGAAAGATCAGCCGATCCGCCGGAGTCGCTCGATCGCCGGCGGCTCAGCAAGCAACGCGTCGAAGCGGGCGGCAAGCCGGGTGAGGGCGGGAGCGCGGCCATGGGCGTCGAGGGCGGCCTGGTCAGCCCAGCTCTCCACCATCACGATCACGCCGGGCGCGTCGCGGCTCTCGTGCGCATCGTAGAGCAGGCAGCCCGGTTCCGCGCGCACCTCGTCAAGCATCTCGAGTAACGTGGTGGCCAGTTCCTCGGCCTTTCCGGGCCGCGGGACGAGGCGGGCGACGACGTGAACGATCGGATCAGTCATGCTGGGCCTCCCATCCTTCCAGAACGATCTTGCCGCGCGTGGTGGTACTCTCGATGCGGCGGTGCGCCTCGATAAGGTTGGCGGCATTTATTGGCGAGAGCGTGTCAGTCGCCGTGGTGCGAACGCGCCCCACGTCCACCAGTTCGGCCACCGCGTCCAACAGTCGCCCCTGCTCGCCGACGTCCGGTGTGTCGAGGAGCGACCGGGTGAACATCAATTCCCAATGAACCGACACCGCCTTACGCTTGAAGGCGACGATGTCGAGGCTGGCGGGATCGTCGATCAGCGCGAAGCGTCCCTGCGGCGCGATCAACTCGGCAATGTCGGTCAGATGGCGATCGGTATGGGTGGTCGAGAAGACGAAGGCAGGCGCGCCTAACCCCAAGGCAGCGATCTGCGGTGCCATCGGTTGGGAATGATCGATGACATGATGCGCGCCTAGGTCACGCACCCAGCTTTCCGTCTCGGCGCGCGAGGCGGTGGCGATCACGGTCAGGTCGGTCCGGGCTCGCGCGATCTGGATCGTAGCGGAACCCACACCACCCGCGCCGCCGATGATCAGGATGGCGCGGGCACCGCTGGCCGGCTGATCGTCGACCTTCAACCGGTCGAACAGGGTTTCCCAGGCCGTGATCGCCGTCAGCGGCAGCGCTGCCGCCTCGGCGAAGCCGATGCTGCGTGGCCGATGGCCGACGATGCGCTCGTCGACCAGCTGATATTCCGCATTGCTGCCGTCGCGCATCAGGTCGCCCGCATAGAAGACCTCGTCACCCACCTTGAAGCGGGTGGCTTCCGGGCCGACCGCCTCGACGACGCCTGCCGCATCCCAACCAAGGACGCGTTCGTCACGTCCGTCGAACGGCGCGGCGCCGGCGCGAACCTTCGCGTCGACCGGGTTCACCGAGATGGCCCGAACCGCGACCAGGATATCGCGCCCGGTCGGAATGGGCCG
>NZ_CP079204.1 GCF_019297835.1 Sphingomonas sanguinis
ACAAGATTATATTCCGTCGCATCGTCTAACGTACCCCGAGATTCTCAGTCACAGAAGCGGGCGGCGATGACGCTGGCGCAGGTGAGCAAAGCGATAGGTGACGGCCGCCCTCGGGTCACGGCGAGTTTCAAATGTCGACCCGCGACCCGAATGTTTTGACCCGACAAGATGTCACAAGCACCCTTTTGTCATGCTACCTTCTTTCGAGATGGTGATGGCACCATCTCTGTGCACACTATCGGCTGTCCGACATCGGCCATTGTCACAGACATCGATATCTGGCTGATGGAAGGGGCCTTCATCATCCTGCGCGACTCGACAACCATTGCGGAAATGATCGTGCGGGACGGGCAGCGCCCCTTCTGGTATCGATGGATACTCAGCCGCTCTCATGGCTTGATGGAACTTCGGCACCGTAAGGGAACGGTGATCGAGAAACTACCTGGTGGCCTGGCGCCTCGGGACCCGATCGCGGAGAAGTGAAGCGTACCTCGGCATGAGCCACGTTCCGCTGTGTGGCAACGCTCGAAGCGCCCCGCCGCGCCCCCTCAAAACAGCTTCCGCACCCCCACCCGGATCGAGCGCCCCAGCGGGTCGATATAGGCGGGCTGGAAGCGGTTGGGCGTATCGCCGTTGCGGTCGGTAACGTTGATCCGGTCGTTGAGCAAATTCTCGACCGCGAAATTGACGTTCAGCCCCTTGGCCCAGGGCTTCTTCACGATATTTTCCAGCCGCACGAAGCTGTAGAGGACCAGCCAGGTCCGCCCCGAAAAGCGCAGGTCGGAGGCGGCTATGTCGCTGCGGATGCGGGTCGGCCCCTGCAGGCGGCCGTAAACCCCCAGATTGAACAGGCCATAGGAGAAATGGCCGTTCAGATCGACGTCCCAGCGCGGCCGTCCGCCGGTGCCGCTGAGCGTCGCGCCGTCGAGCAGGTCGAGGACCGGGCCGGTGCCGCGAAGGGTCAACCGGTCCTCCAGCCGGTAATTGGTCGTCGCCGACAGCCATAGCGAGGGCGGCCGCTTGGGCGGGCGGGGCGGGGGTGCTGCCTTGGCCGCAGCGGGGTTCGCGCCGGGTGCCGGCGGGGGAGGGGGCGGCGGGGTCTTGCCCAGCATCACCTGCGCGTCGATCGTCATGCGCAGCTTGCGCTCGCGCTCATACGCCAGATTGACCGGGCGCAGGTCGACGCTGACCAGCTGGCCCAGCCCATCGCGCACGAACAGGTCGGGAAAGGCGCGCTGGAACGCCGGGGTCGCGCCGCCCAGCGAGGCCGCCTGGTTGTCGATCCGGGTGTCGACATAATCGGTGCTGAGCCGGATTTCCTTGTCCTTGATCGGCTGCACCGCAATGCCCAGCGTCGTGACCCGCCGCTTTTCGGGCGCCAGATCGGGATTGCCCCCGAAGATGGTGGTGACGAGCGTGCTGCGCCCGGTGACATAGTCGAAAAAGGGCGTGTTGGGCGTCGCCACGACCGGCGCGACCAGCTGCGTCACCGCGGGCGCGGTTTGCGCGATGTTGATCGAGGCGTTGAGCTGGACGGGGCGGAAGGGCGTCCAGTTCAGCCCCAGATTGGAGGTGTGGAGCCGCCCGAAATCGGACACCTGCGACACGCCCGCCATGGCGTTCAGCTGCATCTCGCCCAGAAAGCCCAGCGAGCCTTCGCGCGCCGAGGCGATCGGCAAATTGGCGTTGACGCTGGCGCCGCGCATGGTGCGCCCGACTGCATCGGTGGCGAGCGACAAATTGGTGCGCGCGCCGGTGTCGATCCGGGTATAGTCGGTGGTGACGGTCAGCATCGCCTCGCCCGCGGGCAGGCGGACGACGGGGCCGTTGGCGGTCGCCTTGACCCCGATCGTGTCCGACACCGCCCGGCTGCGGTTCAGGTCGCGCCGCGCGCCGGTGACGGGATCGATCGCCGCCATCGGATCGCTCCCTGCATCGATCGACGCCTGGAGCGCGCCCAGCGGTACGCCGGTTTCCGAGGTGCTGCGCGACACCATCCGGTCGTAACTGCCGGTGATCGCCCAGGACCAGCGCCGGACGTCGCCGGTCAGCGTGCCGCCCGCGTGCAGCGCCATGCTGGTCGTCCGTTGGTGCAGCACGCTGCCCGGCAGATAGCGATAGAGGAGCGCGTCGTTGGCGAAGGGGAAATTCCCCAGCCCCCCGGGCACGCGCAGCAGGGCGGGGGCCAGACCGTTCAGCCCCCTGGACTGGATCGCCTCCATCGATACCATCAGCGACCCCGACACCGTCTTGGTCAGCGGCGAGGCGATGCTCGCTTCGCTATGGATCGTGTCGGTCAGCGGCTGAAGCGTGCGATAGGGGCCGAGATCGGTGACACCGGCCGGGCTATTGGCATAAGCCGCCAGCGTCCTCCGCGCGGCCGGGTCGAGCGGTACGCCTGCCAGCGTGACGCTCCGCCCCGCCAGCGCATCCAGCCGGGGGTCCAGGCTGGCGCCGTTCACCCCCGTCACATTGCCGGTGGTCGCGAACAGCGTCTCGGGATCGGGCACGATGTCGCGCTGGCTCTGGAGCACCGGGTCCTGCCGCAGATGCGAGACGTTGAGGGTCAGGCGGCGCGGCCCGTCGATCCGCGCCGAGGTGACCTCGCTATACTTCGTTCCGCCCCCGCCCTCGGTCGTGATGCCGGGCAGGAGATGGACCGTGACCGCACGGAATTTCTTCTTGGTGATGAAGTTCATCACCCGGACGTTGGGCGGATAGCCGAAGCGCGCCGCCTCCTGCTCGGGCAGGACCTCGATCCGCTCCATCGCCTCATAGGGCAGCGACTGGAACTCGGCGAAACCCGAGACGCGCCGCCCGTTGAGCAGCATCACCGGCTCGCCACCGCCCGACGAGCTGGTCAGCGCCTTCACCTTCTTGAGTAGGTCGCTGAGGCTGGTCGCGCCCAGCGCCTCCAGTGCCTGGGCGTCGAGCACCGCGACCGGCTCGACCGCGCCGATGACCGATCCGGGGATGCGCTTGCCGGTGACGGTGACCTCGGGGGAGGGCGATTCGGATGGCTCGGTTTCCTGAGTCTCCTGCCCCTGCGCACCCACCGGCATGGCCAGTCCCAGGACGATCGCCGTCCAACCCGCGCTCCTTTTCAGGCGCGCGTTCCTCCCGTATCGCATCGTCAAGCCACTCCCATCGCTGACGTGAAGATTTGTAAATACTGTGGCGATGATGTCACAATTAAGGCTGAAAATCGGGCGGGCTGCCGTTTTCGCGCGACGGATGCCCAGCTCCATGACCCCATGGCGGCAAGGACGGCCCGGAGTTCAACGGCTTAACGCCCGTAACGCGTTACACATACGTTCCGATTAAAAGATTGGCTGGGCGGGCCGTATAGGCCGGTATGACATCTGCCCTGTCCCCGCTCCCGACCGCTTCGCTGCGGCCGGGCTCCACGCCGCTCGCGCTGCCCAAGCCCGAGGGGCTGCCCGCGCCCGAGGGGGACGCCGAGTCACCGCAAGACGGATCCGCCATCGCCAGGACCGACGCGGCCGCTCCGACGAAATCCCGCGAGGCCCATGGCGGCGTGTCCGGGGGAGGGGGCGGGGGCGCCCGTCACGTCGTTGACGAGCGCGTGACCGAAACCGATACGATGCGGATCACCGTCATCTCCTATAGCGACGGATCGGTGGATCGGCTGAGCGCGATCAAGAACGGGGCCAGCGCGGCCCCGGCCCCCACCCAGACCGAGCCAAGCGGGGCCAGCGGCTGGGGCAATAGGGGCATGATGGTCGACCGCGTCGGCTGACGGCCGGATTAGCGTTTGATTGAAAACGTGCCGAGGCACGTTTTGCCGCACCGGCCCACTCCCCCACCCGACCTCCCATCAAGGATACTCCGTGGGAGGTCGGGTGGGGGAGCGGGCCGGTGCCGCCCCAAAACTCGCCTTCGGCGAGTTTTTAAACGGACACTCAAAGCGTCGGCAGCGGCGTCTCGGTGATGAGCGACGGGGATAGCGGCGCGGACCGGGCCTCGGCATGGCGACGCAGGACGGTGCGCATCACGCGGATATAATGGTCCGCGCCGTGCTCGATGGTGAAGCGCCGCGCCTGGTGCAGCGTGCGCCTTGCATCCTGGGTGAGCGGCCGCGCGGCCGCGATCGCGGCGGCAAAGCCCGCTTCGTCGCCGACCGGGACCAGCGTGCCCAGCGCCCCCTGCTGCAACAACGCACCCATCGAGCGGCTGCAATCGGTGGCGACGATGCCGATATTGGCGGCCAGCCCCTCCAGGATGACGGCGGGCACACCCTCATAATGCGAGGACAGCAGCAGCGTGTCATAGCCCGACAGCAACCCGGCCGGATTGGTCACGTAACCGCGAAACGCGACCCGCCCGGCGATCCCCAGCGAGGCGGCCAGCCCCTCCAGCGCAGGCCGCTCCGGCCCGTCGCCGAAAAGGGTCAGCGTATCGTCGGGCGCGCTGCCCCGCGCGAAACCGCGCAGCATCAGCGCGAGATTCTTCTGGGGCGCGAGCCGGGCGATGGTGACGAAGCGGCGTCCCGACGCCGGGGCCGTCGCGGGCACGGGTTCGCGCAGGCTAAGGATCTGCGCCTCCGACAAGGCCGGATCGGGGATGATCGCCACGCGCGCGGGGGAGACGCCGATCCCCTGCACGATCTCGGCCCGCATCGGCTTTTCCATGCCGACGAAATGATCGATCGCCAGCCCCTGGATGCGCAGCCATATGCGGTAGAAGACGCGGTAGAACCAGGACGCATCGGCGCGGTCGAGATTGTTGCTGATCTTGGCGATGATCGGCGGACAGTTGCGGCCCAGCACCAGCTTCAGCATCACCGCGACGAACGCATAGGTATTCCCTGCACAGAACAGCACGTCCGGACGGATCGTCCGCACCGCGCGCGGCAGGGTGGCGACCATCCAGATCGTCTCCCAATGCGCGATGCCAGGCCAGCGCCGCTTCGGCGTCACGAAGTCCAGGCCCGCGCCGACATCCTGCGCCATCGCGCCATCGGTCCGCCCCAGGAACAGCGGCGCATCGATCCCGCTGTCGCGCCAGCGATGGACGAGGCGCAACGCGATCCGTTCGACCCCGCCGGGCTCGAAGCTGTGCAGGAAGGTCAGGACGCGCAAAATGCCGTGCGCCCTGCTCGATACTGATATCGCCCGGAAATCCCGCCCATGATGCGCCCCCGATAGCATGATTGGCGGGGAAAACGATACCCCATCGTGACGTATTCGTTATGGTTTTTCCGGGGCGGCGTGGCACGCGCATAGATTCATCAATGCTATTGACATTCACTCGCATTCTTATCTTAAGGGCGCCAACAAAGCCTGATGGGGGAATTTTCGACGTGACGCCCGTTCTCACGCTGCTGGCCGTTGTCACCGCTGCGCCCGACACCGTTCCGCAAACGACCAATCACGGCGATATCGTCGTCACCGCGCAGCAGACCAAGGACAATGACGATTATACGACGCCGAGCCAGACCTCGGCCTATCGCCTGCCGATCAGCATCCGCGACACGCCCCAGGCGATCAGCGTGGTCACCCGCCAGCAGATCGACGATTTCCAGCTGAACGACATCAACGCCCTGTTGGCGACGGTGCCCGGCTTCAACGTCCAGGCGCAGGAGACCGACCGCTTCTATTATTCGGCGCGCGGTTTCGACGTTCAGAATTTCCAGGTCGACGGCCTTGGCCTGCCGCCCGCCTTCGCGGTGCAGGTCGGCTCGATCGACACCGCCATCTACGACCATGTCGAGGTTCTGAAGGGCGCGCCCGGCCTGCTCTCGCCGGTCGGCAATCCGTCGGCGGTGGTCAATTTTGTCCGCAAGCGCCCGGGCAAGGATTTCCAGGCGAGCGGATCGGCGCAATATGGCTCGTTCGACAGCCTTCGCCTCCAGGGTGACGTCTCGACACCGCTCGACAAGGACGGGCATATCCGGGCGCTGGCGGTCGGCGTCTATTCGGATGCGGACAGTTATCTCGATCGCTATCATCTGCGGCGCTGGACCGGTTATGGCATCGTCGAGGCCGATCTCGGCCCGAACACCGTCGCGAGCGTCGGCTATGGCCATCAAAACCATCGCAGCACGGCTGCGCAATGGGGCGGGCTGCCGCTCTATTATACCGATGGCACACGCATCCCGCTGGCGCGCTCGTCCAATACCGGCCCCGACTGGGCAGGGTTCGACGTCACCGATCGCCAGATCTTCGGCGACATCACCCATCAGCTGAATGCCAAGTGGCAGATCAAGGCCAGCGCCTTTCGCCGGGCGACCGACGAGAAGGACGACCTGTTCTACGTTTATGGCAACCCCGATCGCACGACGGGGCTGGGCGTATTTTCCTATCCCGGATCGTTCAAGGCATCGAACCGCGACTTCACCTTCGACGTCCATGCCAGCGGGAGCTTCGATGCGCTGGGGCAGGAACAGATGCTCGTCGTCGGCGTCCTGCGCGGCGCGCTGACCTATCGGCAGCTGTCACGTTACGACAATGCGGCGATCGGTGTGTCCGTCCCGCTCGACCAGCTGTTCGACGGCAGCTTCCCGCAGCCCAACTGGCCCGCCACTTTCAACAGCGATCCGGCCATGTCGAACTGGACGCATCAGCAGCGCACCTCCGCCTATGCGACGTTGCGCCTGCGCCCGGTCGATCCGCTGAAGATCATCCTGGGCACGAATTATACCTGGGCGCGCAGCGAGGGCTATTCCTATGGCACGCCGAGCAATTACAGCGATGACCGCTTCCTGCCCTTTGTCGGCGCGACGCTCGACCTGACGCGCCATGTCAGCGCCTATGCCAGCTATGCGACGATCTTCAATCCGCAGAACGTCTTCGGTGCGGACGGCAAGCTGCTCGCTCCGATCAAGGGCAACAGCCTGGAAGGCGGGTTCAAGGGCGAATGGTATGACGGCCGCCTGAATGCGGCGGTGTCGGTGTTCCGCGTGCGGCAGGACAATTTCGCCGAGGCGGCCGGGTTCGATCCGACGATCGGGCAGAGCATCTATCGCGGCGTCAATTCCAAGTCGGAAGGGATCGAGCTGGAATTCGGCGGTCAGCTGCTGCCCGGCGTACAGGCGACGGGCGGTTACACGATCATGCGGATTCGGGGTGATGACGGCACGCCGACGCGCACCTTCGTTCCTCGCCAGACCGCCCGGCTGAACCTGACCTACAGCCCGGCGGTCCTGCCCGACCTGAAGCTGGGCGCGTCGGTCCAGTATCAGACCTCGATGTACGTTGTGGGATCGACGATCTCGACCGTCACCGGCCAGCCGATCCGCGTCACCCAGGACAAATATGCGACGCTCGACCTGCTGGGCAGCTACAAGCTGACCCGCAATCTCCGCGTGGCGGTGAATGTCCGCAACGTCACCAATACCAAGGCGATTAACGCGCTCACCTACGACCAGGGCTTCTACAATGCGCCCCGCAGCGTGTTGGGGACGATCAGCGTCAGCTATTGACCGGGATGACCGGGCGGGCGCGGACCATGGCGGTTTCGCGCCCGCCCATTTGGGCTTGCCTTCGCCCGCAAAGCGACCCACCGCCGCGTCTCATGAGCATGAGGCGGGTTAGAGGAATTCATCAGGGCGGCGTCCTGCTGCTGCTGACGCTGGTCGCGCTGGTGGTGCGGGCGCGGACGTTCGGGAATCCGGTGATCGGGTTCGACGAGCAATATTATCTGCTGGTGGGCGACCGGATGCTCCACGGCGCCTGGCCTTATGCCGACATTTTCGACCGCAAGCCGATCGGGCTGTTCCTGCTCTATGCGGGGGCGCGGCTGCTCGGCGGGGACGGGTTCCTCGCCTATAAGCTGGTCGCGACCGGCTTCGTCATCGCCACCGCCTTCGGCATCCAGCGGGTGGCGCGGCGCTTCGCGGGGGCGGGCGCGGCGGTCGTGGCAGCGATCCTCTATATTCTCTGGCTGAACCTGATGGAGGGGGAGGGGGGGCAGTCCCCGGTCTTCTACAATGCGCTGATGCTGGTCGCCGCGAGCGCGATCCTGAGCGTCGTCGAGCGGCGGGGGCGGTTGTTCCCCTGCGGCGCGGTGGCGATGGGCGCGGTCGGCGTCGCGCTCCAGATCAAATATTCGGTGCTGCCCGAGGGGTTCGTGTTCGGCTGTGTCCTGCTCTGGCAGGGCTGGCGCGCGCGCGTGCCGCTGGGGCGGCTGGCGGGGATGGCGCTGGTGTGGGTGGCGCTGGCGTTGTTGCCAACCTCGGTGGCGTTCGGGGGCTATGCCGCGGCCGGGCACGGGCAGGCCTGGGTGTTCGCCAATTTCGTCTCGGTCGGCGGGCAGGCGGCGCGGCCGTTCGCCGACGAAATGGAGGGGCTGGCGACCTGTCTCGGCATCCTGTCGCCTTTGTTGCTGGTGATCGGGTTCGGGCGGCCCTGGCGACATTTGGGGCGGCACCTCCCGGCCGAGCGACGCGCGGGGTTCCGCTTCCTGCTCCTCTGGCTAGCGGTCACGGGCATCGCCGTGCTGCTCTATGGCCGGTTCGGCAGTCCGCATTATGCGCTGCCCATCGTGCTGCCCGCCGTGCTGGTCGCCGCACCCGCGCTGGCCCGCTGGCGGCGGGGCGGGGTGGCGGCGTTTATGCTCGTGATCTTCGCGGCGGGGCAGATCGTGCTGCATTTGAGCGAGCGGACCAAGGGCGGCGCGGCCGAAGCCCGCGCGGTGGCGAGCGCCGCGACCCCGGCGCGCGGGTGCCTCTATGTCTATGACGGTTATCCGGCGCTCTACATGCTGACGCAGAGCTGTCTGCCGTCGAAATGGGTGTTTCCGGGTCATCTCAACACGCAGGACGAGGCGAGCCGGGACGCGATCGGGGTCGATCCGGTTGCGGAGATTCGCCGCATCCTGGCGACGCGGCCGGGGGCGATCGTCGACGATTATCCGCGCTTCGCTTTCGGCAATCGTGCGACGCGGGGCGTGCTGCGCGCGGTGCTGGCGCGCGACTATCATCTTGCCGCCTGCGTGCCCACGGGGCCGAGCCGGGTGCGGCTGGTCTATCGGCCGGGGCCGGGGGCGGTTCCGGCGGGGTGTCCGAGCGCCGCGATGCTGGATCGCTAAACTATTCCTCCCCTGCAAGGGGAGGTGGCAGTCCGCAGGACTGACGGAGGGGTGTCGCCCCTCTCGAGAGCGGGACACCCCTCCACCAGCTTCGCTGGTCCCCCTCCCCTTACAGGGTAGGAAAGGGGGACTGTATACGATCTCGACAGGGCGAGGGGCTTTGGTCACTATGTCGCCATGATCCCGCTGATCCTTCTCGCCGCCCAGCTCGCTTCCGAGACCATCCACAGCCGGGGCAACCCGATCCTGTCCGATGGGCGCTTTTACTCTACCGACCCCGCACCTTTGGTCGATGGCGACACGCTCTGGATCCTGGCGGGGCGTGACGAGGCGCCGGACGGGGTCAACGACTTCATCATGAACGAGTGGCAGCTGCTCTCGACCAAGGACCCCGCCAGCGGCGTGTGGAAACATTATCCCGCCATCGCTCGGCCGGAGGCGGCCTTCGCCTGGGCCGAGCCCGGCCGCGCCTATGCGGGGCAGATCGTGAAGGGGCGGGACGGGCGTTTCTATCTCTATGCGCCGGTGCTGCAGCGGGACGGCGGGGCGAAGGACCGGTTCGCGATTGGCGTCGCGGTCGCCGACCGGCCGACCGGGCCGTGGCGCGATGCGCATCCGGCGGGGCCGATCATCTCGCAGAGCGTGCCGATCGCCAACGACATCCAGAATATCGACCCGACCGTGCTGATCGATGATGACGGCAGGGTGTATATCTATTGGGGCACGTTCGGGCGGTTGCGCGCGATGGAGCTGGCCCCCGACATGGTTACGCCCAAAGGTCCCGAGCAGGTCGTGACCGGCGCGACCGGCTTTTTCGAGGCGCCATGGCTCCTGAAGCGGCGCGGCACCTATTATCTGCTCTATGCCGCCAACAGGAATGGGCCGGGCAGCCCCTGCACCCCGACGCTCTATCATGCGTGCCAGGCCTATGCCTCCGCACCGACGCCGATGGGACCATGGACTTATCGCGGCGTGGTGCTGCCCCCGGTGTCGTCGACCACCTCCCATGCGGGCGCGGTGGAATTCAAGGGACTCTGGTACCTGACCTATCACACGGCGGACGCGAACGGCGGGGGGCATTTCCGCCGCTCGGTCGCGATCGACCCGATGGCGTGGGACGACAGCGTCTCGCCCCCCGCGATCCGTCCGGTGCAGCCGACCAGGGCGCCCGCGCCGCCCCCCGCACCGACCCGCAACAGGGCCTTGAGCGCTTGGCCCACCGCCTCCAACGCGCCCGGCCCGGTACAATATTGGATCGCCGCGCTGAACGACGGCAAGGTGCGCAGCGCGCCGCTGCCGCCCGACATGTGGGGCAACTGGACCAAGCAGAACCCGGCCAGCGCCTGGATCGAATATCGCTGGCGCCGGCCGGTGACGCTGAACGCGGCCCGCATCCGTTTCTTCGCCGACCACCCTGCCGGTTCGGACGAAGGCGTTGCGCCGCCCGCCGCCTGGCATCTGGAATATTGGAGGCAGGGGCGCTGGCGGCGGATCGCGGGCACCTATCCGACCGGGATCGACGGCTTTCAGGCGGTGCGCTTCGCCCCCGTCACCACTCGCTGCCTGCGGGCGGTGATGGAGGCTTCGGGGGCGGGGGATCGCCATGCGGGCCTCGCGGTCGAAGAGTGGGAGGCGCTCTCGCCGACCCTGGCCCCGGTCGTGCCGCGACCGGCCGAGACGCCCGCCGGTTGCTCGGGAGATTGACCGGGCATTTTGTTATCGGACATTTCGAGGAGGCCTTGTTGGAGCGGACGACCTGCCCGGTGCGGCAAGGTGGGGTATCTCGTCTCCCGGCGCTCTCCGCTATCATAGTGGTGCACGTCTCCTATGAGCGGACAAGTGGTTTCATTCCTGATAGTACGAAATCCCTCATGATCGCGCGGGCTTGAACGTACGGCCTGTCCCGGCAAGCGGCCCGAAAAGATGACGAATTTGTCATTTGTCTAACAATATAAAATTATCCCATGCCGTCCCCAAGCCAACATGATTGGTACGAGAGGGGAGAGATGATGAAGGATTATTACGCCCGTTTCCTGTGCGGCGCCTCGGTCGCGGCACTGTCGATCGGAGCCTGTGGCAGCGCCGATGCGCAGACCGCCAGCGCAGCCGTCCAGGCCACCGGCCAGCAGGCGACCGGAAACGTTACCGCCGATCAGGCCGCGCAAGGGACGGTCAGCGATCAGGACATCGTCGTCACCGGCGTCCGCGAATCCCTCCGCTCGGCCCAGGCGATCAAGCGCAACGCCAACCAGATCGTCGATTCGGTCAACGCGCAGGACATCGGCAAGCTGCCCGACGCCAACACGGTCGAGGCGCTCCAGCGCATCACCGGCGTCCAGATCCAGCGGCGTTACGGCGAGGGCGCGACCGATTTCGACCATCGCACCACCCCCGCCATCACCGTGCGCGGCCTGACCCAGGTCAGCAACTTCATCGACGGCCGCGCTGCCATCTCGGCCTCGGGCGGCCGCACCCTCGACCTGGAAGCGATCCCCCCCGAGTTGCTCGCCGGGATCGACGTCTACAAGAACCCGCCCGCCAGCACGATCGAGGGCGACATCGCGGGCGTGGTCAATATCCGCACCCGCCTGCCGTTCGATCAGCCTGGCCAGCTCATCAGCGCGACGCTGAAGGGCAATTATTACGACCGCGCCGACAAGTTCGGCGGATCGGGATCGGCGCTCTACAGCAACCGCTTCCAGACCGGCATCGGCGAGATGGGCTTCCTCATCAACGCCAGCTATGCGCGCAGCTCCTACCGGCAGGATGCGATCCTGATCGGTGCGTTCGGTCCCATCCCGTCGGGCATCTCCATCCCTGGCGCGCCCGCCAATGCGCAGGTGCCGTATGGCGAGCAGATCTATGACGATGGCGGCGATCGCAAGCGCATCGGCCTGGCGGGCGCGTTCCAGTGGCAGGCGGCCGACAATCTGCTGATCACGGCGCAGGCGCTCTATTCGCGGTACAACTTCTACCGCCAGGGCAAATACTTCTATTACAACAACAACGGCAACACGGTCACGACGCCGCAGGCGGGCGCGGCCTTCACCTTCGACAAGGCGGGTTATGCGACCTCCGGGTCGCTGGCCAATCAGGTGTTCGAATCCGCGCGCTTCGACCAGGACCTGACCAACACCACCGGCAATTACACGCTGAACGCCAAGTGGGACGTGTCCGACCGGCTGCACGCGACGTTCGACGGCCAGTATCTGAAGTCGAGCTACAATGCTGACCGCAACGGCTTCGTCATCTCGCTCTACGACCAGACCGGGCAGACGCCCTATAATGCCAAGAACCAGAGCATCGTCGATTTCGACCTGCGTGGATCGCGCCCCGTCTGGAACGTGCAGAACCCGGCGCTGCTGTCCGATCCGAACAACTATGCCTTCACCTATATGGCGGACTCGATCACGCGGAACGACGCGGACCAGCTCTCCCTGAAATATGATCTGGAATATGATGTCGAAGGCGGCTTCCTCCAAAAGCTGCGCGGGGGGCTTCGCTATTCGGACAGCACCATCGACCTGCGCGGCACCTGGAACGGCTTCTGCCTGTTGCCCTCGGGGCCGAACCCCAGCTGCTCGTCGGCCGCGGGCCTGCCCTTCGTCCGGCTGTCGCAATTCCCCGAGCTGGCGCTGAAGGGGCCGACACCCAATTTCTTCGACAACCGCACCCTGACCGGCGGGATCCTCTATCCCAATTTCGAGCCGGGCAACTCGCTCTGGGACAGCCTGACCAAGACCGAGGCCAAGTTCGGCGCGACGCCCAAGAACAGCTTCTCGCCCGGCGACCTGAACCACCAGACCGAGCGGACGCTCGCCGCCTATATCGCGGCGGATTACGAAGGCGTGCTGGGGGGAGTGAAGATCGACGGCAATGCCGGGGTCCGGCTGGTCCGCACCGATACCGGCTCCGCAGGCACCATCTTCAACAGCGACGGCACCCAGGCGCCGATCGATGTCCAGCGCCGCTATATCAAGGCGCTGCCCAGCTTCAACATCCGCGCGCACCTGACCGATACGCTGCAGACGCGCTTCGCCTTCTCCAAGTCCTTCGCGCGGCCCAATTTCGACCAGATGGCGACCAACGTTACGCTCAACAATCCGACCGAGCGGACCTTCATCGTGCGCGACAGCAACAACAACGTCATCGCGCAATATCCGACCGGGGGTTCGGGCAATCCCTATCTGCGGCCGATCACCTCGGACAATTACGACGTGACCGCCGAATGGTATTTCGCGCCGACCGGATCGTTCACCATCGGCGGCTTCTACAAGAAGGTCGACGGCTTCCTGGCGGGCGGCACCACCTTCCAGACTTTCAACGGCGTGACCTACGCGATCGGCACCACGGTCAACACCGGCAAGGGCACGGTGAAGGGCTTCGAGGCGGCATATCAGCAGTTCTTCGACTTCCTGCCGGGGCCGCTTAGCGGGCTGGGGGTGCAGGCCAATTACACCTATGTCGACAGCAGCGTGACGAACCCGTTCGCGACCACGGGGTCGAACATCCCGACGACGGTGCCGCTCGAAAAGCTGTCCAAGCACAGCTACAATCTCGTCGGCCTGTACGAAAAGGGGCCGATCACCGGCCGTCTGGCCTGGAGCTGGCGCGGCAAATATTTCGACACCACGCAAGGCAGCGGCGCGAACGGCATTCCGCAGTTCCAGAAGCCCTATGCCTCGCTCGATGCGTCGGTCAGCTATAATCTGAACACGCATATCGCGGTGTCGCTGGATGCGGTGAACCTGACCAACCGCATGAACCTGACCTATATCGGCACGATGAGCCAGCCGTTGCAGTACACGCTGAACGACCGGCGCTTCGGCTTCTCGCTGCGCGCCACCTATTGACTTGGGGCCGATGGGGTCGTGAGGACGGCCCCATCGGTTTCGGTCGGAGCGACAGCCTTGCGCAGCACCACGCCCCGGATCACTCTCCGCCATCTCGGGCAGGAGCGCGAGCCGGTCGTCGTCATCGATGACGCGACCGGGCTGCTGGAGCCCTTGCGGAGCCTGGCGGCGAAGGCGGGGTTCGCGCCCGCCGTGACGGTCGACAGCCATTATCCCGGCCTGCTTGCGCCAGCACCCGTCGCCTATCTCGACGGGCTGGTCCGCTTTGCGCTCCCGCTGATCGCGGCGCATTTCGGCACCGGCCCGGTCGTGCCCGCCCGCGCGCGCGGCAATTTTTCGCTGGTGACGACCCCGCCTGCCGACCTCTCCCCCGACCAGCGCGTGCCGCATGTCGACGCGGCCGACCGGATGCAGTTTGCGGGCGTGCATTATCTGTCGGAGCACCCGTCAGGCACCGGCTTTTTCCGCCACCGTGCCACCGGCTATGAGACGATCGATGCCGATCGCCTGGCCGTCTATCGCCGGCATCTCGACGCCGAGCTGGCCGCGCTCGGGCAAGGCGGGTACGTCACCGGCGACCACGATCATTTCACCGCGATCGATGCGGTCGAGGCGCGGCCCGACCGGCTGATCCTCTACCGCGCCGCCCTGCTCCATAGCGGGCTGATCGACGCGATCCCGCCCCAGGCCGACAATCCCTCACGCGGGCGGCTGACGGGCAATCTCTTCCTCCAGTGCCGGACCACCGCATGACCCCCGACGCACCCTTAGGCAGCATCGCGATCGTCGGCGGAGGGACCGCGGGCTGGATGGCCGCGGCCGCGCTCGCCCGCGTGCTGGGGCCGCAGGGACCGACGATCACGCTGGTCGAATCGGAAGAGATCGGCACGATCGGCGTCGGCGAGGCGACGATTCCGCCGATCCAGGCGTTCAACGCGCTGCTCGGCATCGACGAGAACGACTTCGTCCGCGCGACGGGCGGCACCTTCAAGCTGGGCATCGAGTTCGTCGACTGGTGGCAGCGGGGGCAACGCTATTTCCACCCCTTCGGTGTCTATGGCCTCGATGCGGGCGCGGTGCCGTTCGAGGCGCTGTGGCGGCGCCTCCATCAGATGGGCGAGGCCGAGCCGCTCGCCGCCTATTCGATCTGTACCGCCGCGGCGATGGCCGGGCGCTTCGGCCGCCCCCGGCCGGGCAATACGCCGCTCGCGCAGATCGGCTATGCCTTTCACTTCGACGCGACCCTCTATGCCGCCTTCCTGCGTCGCCATGCCGAGGGGGCAGGGGTGGCCCGCATCGAGGGGCGGGTGGTCGATGTCGGTTTGCACCCCGAAACCGGGTTCATCGAGGGCGTGACGCTGGCCGACGGCGCGCAGCTGTCGGCCGATCTGTTCATCGACTGCTCTGGCTTCCGCTCGCTGCTGTTGGGCGAGGCGCTGGGGACGGGCTTCGAGGATTGGGGCCACTGGTTGCCCAACGACCGCGCCGTCGCGGTGCCGAGCGCCGTCACCGGGCCGCCCGCGCCCTATACCCGCTCGACCGCCAGGCCTGCGGGCTGGCAATGGCGCATCCCGCTCCAGCACCGCATCGGCAACGGCCATGTCTATGCGAGCGGGCATATCTCGGACGACGAAGCGATCGCGACCCTGCTCGACGGGCTGGACGGCGAGGCGCTGGCCGATCCCCGCTTGCTGCGCTTCCAGACCGGCAGGCGGGATGCCTTCTGGGTGCGCAACTGCGTCGCACTCGGCCTGTCGAGCGGCTTCCTGGAGCCTCTGGAGTCGACCAGCATCCACCTGGTCCAGGCAGGCATCGCAAGGTTGCTGGAAATGCTGCCCACCCGCGCCTTCGAGGGCGCCGACATCCGCCGCTACAACCGCCTGATGATCGCGGAGTTCGAGAGCATCCGCGACTTCCTGATCCTGCACTTCCACGCCAATGCGCGCGGCGACACCGCCTATTGGCGCGACCTGGCCGCCATGCCGATTCCCGAGAGTCTCGCCGAACGCATCGCCATCTACCGCCGGACCGGCCGCGTCTACCGCGAAGCCGACGAGCTGTTCACCCGCACCAGCTGGCTGGCGGTAATGGACGGACAAGGCCTGACGGCGGAGGGTTTCGACCCGACCGCGCTGGGGGTGCCGCTGGAGGCGGCGGAGGCGCGGTTGAGCCGGATCGCGGAGGTGACGCGGGCGGCGGTGCAGCATCTGCCGATGCATGGGGAGTTTATCGCGCGGCATTGCGGGGTCGCGGAGTAATATATTCCCTCGCGATTTCATTGCCGGATCACCGCCGATCGAGGCGATCACTTCTTCGGGACCCCCGTGCAGGATATGCCTCAGACAGCCGTCTTTTCTCGATATTGCAGTCTCTCAAACACGTCGGGAATTGGCATGACGCGGAGTGAAAGGTGGGTTAGCGAAGCCTGCGCTTGCCGTATGCTCGATCGGCTTATCCCGCATGTCGTTCAATGAAGTTATGCCATGTTCACGTCCGACCTGATCAGTGAACCCCATCGCGAAGTAAGTGCGACCCTCGCATTCATCGCCGACGCGATTTCGCGACTTTATTTTGACGGTGGGCTAAGATCCTGAGCCGCTGGTGCACCTGAGCGTCGACCGCTCGATGCTCTCTGGACATAAGAGTTATGCTAGCAGCGCGGCTCGCGCCGTTCCGACGGCACGAACATCGAGGACGCGATCTCCACCCAGTGCAATTACCGAAATTCAGTATCCCATGTCTGGGTCAAATATCGATGACGCAATTAGATCAAGCGCTTGGTCGACAAGATCCCAAACTGGCGACGTGTCTCCACCTGCTACGACCAAAGCGCCTAATCTTACACGGATTTCGTCAGTCTGGTCCTAGTCCTGCCTAAGATAGCCTATGTTCACGATGCTTGGGATCGAAGCGAACGAGGGGTTCACGATGTACGCTTCCGTAACGGTTTGCTAAGATGATTGCCATGCGCGACGACGTTGCTCATCTGCCCGACAAGAAGCGCCGCGATCTCGATCGGATCGTGGAAGTGCTGTTTGCCGAGTTTGAACAGGCGACGTCGCTGTCGACGCAGAAATGGCGTCGGCAGGGTCGCATCCTCAAGGTCATCCTCTACGGCTCCTATGCGCGCGGCGACTGGGTCGACGATCCCATCGGCGGCTACCAGTCCGACTATGACATCCTTGTCGTCGTCAGCGACGAGCGGCTGACCGAGCCGGGTGAGTTCTGGGCCAAGGCCGACGACCAGTTCGTCCGCGAAGTGACGATCTCGAAGCGCATATCGGCGCCGGTCAGCTTCATCGTCCATAGCCTCGCCGATGTGAACAATCAGCTGACCCAAGGGCGGCCGTTCTTCATCGATGCGATCGAGCAGGGCATCGCCCTATATGAAGTCGAAGACTACCCCTTCGTCACGCCCCAGCCGCTGGAGCCGAAAGCGGCGCTGGCCGAGGCTCGGAAGCACTTCGAACAGTGGTTTCTTAAAGCGCAAACCGCCCTTCGCACCTCCCATTTACAGCGTGCTGAGGGCGATACGCAGGATTGGCGGAGTGAAGCAGCGTTTTCCCTTCACCAGGCAACCGAACGCTTCTACCATTGCCTACTGCTGACCCTGACGCTGTACAGCCCGAAGTCGCATAAGCTGAACTTCCTGCGCAGCCAGGCCGAGCCGCTTGTGCATGAGCTTATCGGCGTCTGGCCGCGCGACACCAAATTCGCGCAGCGCTGCTTCGAGCTGCTGCGCCAGGCCTATGTCAACGCGCGCTACTCGCCGCACTACAATGTTACGCCGGCCGAGCTCGAATGGCTGGCCGAACGGGTCGAACTGCTCCAGCAGATCGTCAAAGAGGCTTGCGAAAAGCGGCTCGCACAGGCCTGACGTCCGTCAGCCTGCGCTCGCATCATCGGCAAAAGCGCGCCGTCCGCGCCGCGTCCAGATCAGCCGATAGCGCTCGCTGTCCTCCCCGCGCAGCCTGCTCGCTACATCGATGAGTGCGCCATAGATCAGCCCACGGTCATCGTCGGTCAGGTCGACAAGACCGGCCTTGGCGACGAGACCGCCCAGCTCGATCAACTGGCGGGTGCGTTCGCGGCGCTTCACTCGCCACGCGCGTACATCATGCCGCGCCCGGCGCAGCTGGAGCCGGGCGCGGAGAACCGCTGTCCGTCGCATGGCTGCTGTCATTACGGCAAGCGATTGGGCGTGCGCCGGATTTCGCGCGAAAGAACGTCGCCCCGCGCGTCCGCTGCGCCTCCTTCACGCTTCCGTCTGTCGCCTCCACCGCCAGCAGCAGCACGCCCGCCAACTGCTCAACCGGCAGCGCAGCGGCACCAGTCGCGATGACTAGCTCGCCGAGCTGCTCACGCTTGCGGGTCTTCAGCTGTTTCGCCTTGTTATCGAGCGCCTTGAGCTCAGCGTCATAGTCGCAGGGTTTGCGCATGGGATCATCCTTCCGTTGTACGGGTAGGATGATCCAGTTATCGGGGCGTTCGATCAGCTGCAATGCGCCGGGATGACTTGGGACAACCGCGTCCCGAGACAGATGAAATCTTCGAAGGGCGCGCTTATACGTCGTGCCGACGTCGCTTGTGTAGTGTAGATGGATTGCCGCCATGGCGATCTACCATTTCTCCGCCAAGATCATTTCCCGCGCCAACGGCTCCTCGGCGCTGGCGGCCGCTGCCTATCGCTCCGCCTCGCGGCTGCACGATCAGCGGCTCGATCGCCACCACGACTTCTCCAACAAGGCCGGCGTCGTCCATTCCGAAGTGCTGCTGCCCGATGGTGCACCCGAGGCGTGGCGTGACCGCGAGGTGCTGTGGAATGCGGTCGAGGCGGTGGAGGTTCGGAAGGATGCGCAGCTTGCCCGCGAGGTCGAGTTCGCCATCCCGCGTGAGCTCGACCAGGCCGAGGGCATTCGACTGGCGCGCGACTTCGTTAGTCATGAGTTTGTCGCGCGCGGCATGGTTGCCGATCTCAATGTGCATTGGGACATCGGTGTAGACGGCGAACCCAAGCCCCATGCCCATGTCATGCTGGCCCTTCGCGAGGTGAACGAGAAGGGTTTTGGCAAGAAGAACCGCGACTGGAACCGCACCGATCTGCTCGAGACCTGGCGCGAGCGTTGGGCAGGTCATGTCAACGCCAGGCTGGCCGAACTCGACATCGACGCACGGGTCGATCACCGCAGTCTGGAGGCGCAAGGGATCGACCTCGAGCCCCAGCACAAGATCGGCCCTGCCGCCTCGCGCATGGTCGAGCAGGGTCTCACCAGCGAGCGGCTCACCGAGCACCATGCCATTGCCCGCGCCAATGGCGACAAGCTCATCGCCAACCCGGCGATCGCGCTGGATACGATCACGCGCACGCAAGCGACCTTCACCACCCGCGACTTGGCGATGTTCGTCCATCGCCACAGCGAGGGAAAGGAGCAGTTCGACCAGGTGATGGCGGCAGTCCGGGCCTCACCCGAACTGGTCAAGCTCGGCAAGGATGGACGAGGGCAAGAACGCTTCACCAGCCGCGATATGATCGATATCGAAGCGCGGCTGCAGCGTGCCACGGTGAAGCTCGAGGCGAGCCGTCGCCATGGGTTGAACGACCAGCATCGCAAGCTGGCGCTGGTGCGCGCCGAGATGCGCGGACTGACCCTGTCGCCCGAGCAACGCAGCGCCTTTGATCATGTCACCAGTGGCCGCGGCCTGGGTGTTGTCGTCGGCTATGCCGGGACCGGCAAGTCGGCGATGCTGGGTGTGGCGCGCGAGGCTTGGGAAAGCGCTGGCTATCACGTTCAGGGCTTGGCGCTGTCGGGCATCGCGGCCGAGAACCTAGAGGGCGGCTCGGGCATCGCCTCACGCACCATCGCCAGCCTCGAGCATCAATGGGGGCAGGGACGTGAGTTCCTGACCGACAAGTCGATCCTCATCGTCGACGAGGCCGGGATGATCGGCACGCGCCAACTCGAACGGGTGATCGCCGAGGCCGGGAAGCGCGGCGCCAAGGTCGTGCTGGTCGGCGACCCCGAACAGCTCCAGGCGATCGAAGCCGGCGCTGCGTTCCGCAGTGTCGCCGAGCGCCATGGCAGTATCGAGATCACCGACATACGCCGCCAGCGCCAGGACTGGCAGCGCATGGCGACGCGCCAGCTTGCCACCGAACGTACAGGCGATGCCCTTGGCGCATACCAGCAGCATGACGCGATCCACGTTGCCGAGACCCGCGAGGCGGCACGGGTCGATCTGATCAACCGTTGGGACCGGCAGCGCCAAGCGGAGCCTAACTCTAGTCGCATCATCCTTACCCACACTAATGACGAGGTGACACTGCTCAACCAGACGGCGCGCGATCGACTGCGTCGGCAGAGCGAGCTCGGCGACGACGTCACTCTGCAGGTCGAGAAGGGCGAGCGTCCCTTTGCTGCCGGCGACCGGGTGATGTTCGGACGCAACGAGCGTAGCCTGGGCGTCAAGAACGGCTCGCTCGGCCGGATCGAAAGTGTGACCGCGACCCGCATGGCGGTGATGCTCGACAATGGCACGGCCGTATCGTTCGACCTCAAGGATTATGCCGCTGTCGACCATGGCTATGCCGCCACCATCCACAAGGCGCAGGGCATGACCGTCGACCGGGTGCATGTGCTGGCGACGCCGGGACTTGATCGCCATGCCGCCTATGTCGCGCTGTCGCGGCATCGTGACGGTGTCGATCTCCACTATGGCCAAGATGACTTTGCTGACCACGACCGACTTGCCGCGACGCTGTCGCGTGAGCGTGGCAAGGACATGGCATCGGACTATGCGAGAGCGTCTACGGCCCAGGTGTCGCGCGTCTTTGCCGAGCGGCGCAACATCCGCGATCAGCACGACACACAGGCGCCGAAATGCAACATGTTTGATGGCCTGCGGTTGCGCAGATCGAATCCCACGCCGTCGCTCGATCCCGTCGCGCCGCCTTCGCCGAGCAAGCCTGTCATTGCTGCACACGCCCGTGCATCCGAGCTTGGCGATGCCGTGGCCCGCCATGGCCGCATCGTCCAGGCCATGCGGCATGCGCAAAACATTGGTGCGCCGTACACACCGGAGCAGCGTCACGAATTGCGCACCAGCCGAGCGTTGCTCGACACGTTTGCCCCGCAAGCTTCGCAGAACCTTGAACGGGCCATGGCGTGTGATCTGCGTCTGATCGGGGAGACGGCACAGGGGCGCACGACAGCAGCGATCCGAGCCATGCAGCTTGAAGCCGAGATGCGCGACAATCCTGCGCTCCGCGCCGATGTCTTTGTGCAGCGCTGGCAGGCGCTGGAACGTCAGCGGAGCCTGCTAATGCGTGATCACGAGGAGACGCGCGCCAACCGGGTCGCAGACCGGATGATGGGCATGGCCAAGGGCCTGGAACGTGACCCACAGGTCGAGTCCATCCTGCGCAATCGCAAGGTGCAGCTGGGTCTTGGCAACAACACCGGTGCCAGCGTCGGCCAGGAGCTCGAGCAGATGATCGGGCGGACCCGCAGCCGCGGGCTTGGCATCGGGATGTAGCATGGGCGGCAGGCTTTCATCTGCGGGCTGAGAGACCGGGACTTTTAGAACGTCCGGTTGTCGTGGAGCCGAATGGCCAATTAGCCTAAAAAGCCACATCTTAACATAACAAATATTATCGAACTGCGGCGATGTAAGCGCTAGATACAAATGACACTACTCCACTAGATAGAAACGGCACTGCCGCTGCGGTCGGCGGGTCGCCGGTGTCATAGCCTTCCTCGGCAACGAGGACGCGCATGGTATGACGGTGCTGACAATGAGTGCTGCTGAGATCACCTGGTTCGACACGCTGATGCGGCTCGACCGCGGCGAGATCTGGGTCGCGGACGCGATGGAGCTGCTCGGCCTGGCCGGGCGGCAGGTTTACCGACTGCTGGGCCGCCTGCGAGAGGACGGCGCGAGCGGCCTGGTGTCGCGCAAGCGAGGACGCCCGAGCAACCGACGCTACAGCGACGCTTTCCGCGCCGAGGTGGTCGCGCTGGTGCGCGAGCACTACGCTGACTTCGGACCCACGCTGGCGCGCGAGTACCTCGCCGAGCGCCATGGCATCGGCCTGTCGTGCGAGACCCTGCGGCGCATCATGCTGGAGGCGGGGCTGTGGCAGGATCGTGCGGCCAAGCGCCCTCGCCCGTACCAGCCCCGCTACCGGCGCGACTGCCGCGGCGAGCTCATCCAGGTTGATGGCTCCAAGCACTGGTGGTTCGAGGGCCGCGGTCCGCAATGCACGCTCCTGGTCTTCATCGACGATGCCACCAGCGAGCTTATGCACGTCGAGATGGTGGAGAGCGAGAGCACCTTCTTGTACTTGCGCGCGACGAGGACCTATCTCGAGCGGCACGGCAAGCCGGTGGCCTTCTACACCGACAAGCACAGCGCCTTTCACAACAACACGGCCTCGGCGAAGGGCGACGGCATGACCCACCTCGGGCGGGCGCTGGACCGGCTCAACATCGAGCTGATCTGCGCGAACTTGCCGCAGGCGAAGGGACGCGTCGAGCGGGTCAACGCGACGCTGCAGGACCGTCTGGTGAAGGCGATGCGGCTACAGCGCATCTCCACCATCGACCAAGCCAACGCCTTTCTCCCCTCCTACATGGCGCGGCACAATCAACGGTTCGCCAAGGCGCCCTTCGACCCGCGCGATCTGCACCGGCCGCTCGCCATCCACGAGAACCTAGAAGCCGAGGTGGTCTGGCGCGAGCAGCGCATCGTCACCGGCGCCCTCACCCTTCATTACAACAAGGCGATGTTCATCCTGGAACCGTCCCCGGTCGCACAGGGCCTGGCCCGCAAGAAGGTGGATGTGTGCGAGTATCCGGATGGCCGGCTCGAGATTCAGCACGACGGCGAAGCCCTGCCCTATCGCGTCTTCGACAAGATGCGCCGGATGAACCAGGCGCCGGTGGTCGACAACAAGCACCTCGACGCGGCACTGGCCCTCGCTCACGCCATCCAGCAAGTGCATCCGTCTCGACCCCGGCCAGACGATCGTCGATCGTCTGCGCCCTGGCCTTTCCGTCACCGCGAAAGTGAGCTTCGACCATGACTGAAACCTTCCAGGCGCCGGCAGCGCCTGCTGGCCTCACTTTTGTTCGCGCGATCCAGGACGGCCACATGCAGCCGCCCCCAATGGCGCAAACGGTTGGGTTTGACATCATCAAGGCTGAGATCGATCGGTATGCGGCTCGCCTATGATCGCAAACTCGATAACGGCATGGGAATGCTGCATGGGGGAGCGACGGCAACCATCCTGGACACGGCTATGGGATGCGCTGCGGGTACAGTCGTTCCGGATGACAGCACGTTATTGACGCTGGATTTGCACGTTACCTACCTGTCGCCAGTGACCCCTGAGGTAATGCCGATCACCGCGACGGCACGGGTAGGTCACGTGAGCGGCGGCACGGTATACGTGCTGGGCGAAGTTCATGCCGCGAGCGGACAACTGGTTGCGCATGCCGTCGGCAACTTCAAGGTGATCGCGCGATCACAAAGGGCGACAGCGTAGCCTCATTGTGGTCGCCTATCGTATGTTCCCCTGCCGACTTCCCGACCGGGAACGGCGATCGAAACGGCCGGGGCGTTCCCATTAGGATGGTATTTCGGGATTATGGAAGTAGATCGGTTAGCCGGTTCCACCTGAGACATCAGGAGCCACTTTGGGGTCCGGGTCCTGCGCCTTGCCGGTCGCGGGTGCCACCTTCTGGCTCGGCATAGCGGTGAGATAAGCAACGATCGCATCGACGTCCTTCTCGGCCACTGGCGCCTTATACACCTCACGCATCTTGGTGACGGTCGCCTTCCACTGATCCGCCGATAGCGCAGGCTGGGTCAGCGCCATGCTGGCTGAGTGGCACGAGGTGCAATTGGCATTGATGACGTCGGCGTGCGGACCGTCGGGGTAGGTCGCGTCGTCGGCCGGCAGGTCGACGCTGGTCGAGGCAAGCGAGAAGCCGCGCGCTGACACGCTGGCGGCCGGTGCCGGCTCAGACATCTCGGAGATCGGAACGGGCGCCTTGCGGCTGCTCGGCGCGCCGATCGAGACGAGGATGATGCCGGTCAGGCCGATCAGGCCAGCAGCCATCATGCCGGGAGACGGAGTCTTCATGATTTGCTCGCTCCTCAGGCCGCGATGATGGTGGTGGTTTCAATGTTGCCGCGCATGAACCCGCCGGGATTCCAGATCGGCTTCATCGGCTGAGCGACACCGTTGGTGTTCCAGCAGCGCACCATGATGGGGTTAGGCCCGCGTCTCAGCGGCACCCGCCCGTCCCAGCGCCGGAAGCTGTACCTGCCCTCGTCCGCTCCGAGCGTCGTCCTGTACCAGGTGCGGCCACCGTCCGACGACACATCGACCTTGGCGACGCCGCAATCGCCGCCCATTGCGATGCCGCCGACCGGGATCGACGCTTCATAGGCGATCGCCTGACCATCGGGCAGGCTGGTCATCCAGCTACGCGGGATCATGCGATTGATCGGTACGGTCGGGAAGTCCTTGGCACCGGGCGCGACATTCGCGCCGGGTGTCGCGGGGATCTTGTAGGCCTTGGCCATCCAATACTGGTCGTCAGGGCCGGGCAGTACCTCGATCGCGTTCAGCATCTTGACCCAATAGGTCGAGTACCAGCCCGGCACGATCAGCCGGCAGGGAAAGCCGTTGAGGAGCGGCAGTTGCTCGCCGTTCATGCCGAAGGCGATCATGACCTCGCCGTCGCGGGCATGGTCGATGTCGAGTGCCTTCTCGAAGTCAGGAGCGCCCGCCACGACCGGCTGATCGAGAGCGCCGAAGCGCACCTGCACCGCGCCTGCCTTGACCCCGGCGAGGTCGAGCACGTCGCGCAGGCGAACGCCGAGCCACTTGGCGTTGCCCATCGCGCCATTGCCCCATTGCGCGCCGGCGACGCGCGGCTGGAACAGCCCGCGGCTGTTGCCCGAGCACTGGTTCACCGCCGCCATCTCGACCCGTGGAAGGCGCAGCAGCTGAGCGAGGCTGATCGACAGCGGCCGATTGACGTGGCCGAAGACGTTGAGGCGGAAACTTTCGACGTCGATCGAGGTCGGTATGTCGGCCCAGTGCCAGCGGACGAAGAACTGGTCGTTGGGCGTGAACACCGACTTGTCGAAGACCTCCATCGGCGTCTCCAGCAAGGGTGGATGGACGCGCTGGAGGATCATGCTGCCCTTGCCGGGAAAGGCGCTGGTCATCGGCCGCTCGGCATTGCCGCCGGGCAGCTTCAGGTCGACGAGCTGCTGCGCCAGTGCCGGCGCGGCGGCAAGGCCGGCGGTGCCGAGCGCGGCATGGCTGAGGAAGCGGCGACGGCTGGTCTCACTCGCCAGCCCGGCGTCGAAATTGTCCATGACAAGGCTCTCCTGTGGCCAGTCACGCTGGCGGATCGAAGGGGCATTCTGCAAGTGATCGGACCGACTGATCCGATCATCATGGCGGATCAGTTCGGGGTGGCGATGCAGGGCGAGACGAACAGGTTGCCCCGCCATGCACCGGCTAGCGTCTTGGCACCGACCAGCAGCCACATCGCCGCGAGCGCAACCGTCAGCACCGTGCCGACGATACCGAAAAACATAAGGTTCAGCGTCGTGCCGAGGCGGAAGGTGGCGACGGTGTAGACGCCGAGCGGGAAGGTGTAGCCCCACCAGCCGAGGTTGAACGGCACGCCCGCGCGCCAGTAGCGGATGGTGATAAGCGTCGCGAGCGCCAGCCACCACAGGCCGAAACCCCACAGGCAGAGTCCGGCGACAACGCCGATCCCTTGAGCGACGCTACCGACATCGGCCAACCCGTGCGCCGCGAGGATCGCCGGCGCATCTGCCCCGAGCACCAGCATGCCCAGAGCACCCGTGCCGATCGGCCCCAGCGCCAGCCAGGAGGATGCCGCCATGCTTTCATGCGGCAACTTATGGAGTGCCATGCGCAGGATGAGGATGGCGAGGATGCCAAACGCGACCGGCACCGAATAGGCCCACAGCACATAGGAGGTCGCAAGCGTGACTAGCTGCGCGTGGGGATCGGCCAGATGCGGCGCGAGCAGCCCGCCGCTGGCGCCCGCCACTTCGGCAGCGACGACCGGCAGCAGCCATACCGCGGTCATGCCGTCCAGGCTATGCTCGTGGCGGGTGAACATCAGGTACGGGATCAGCACGCCGCAGGCGAGCGACATGGCGACGTCGATCCACCACAAGACCTGCGCGACCGGTACGATGCCATTCCCGAACCGCGCGATGCCGAAGGCGAGGCAGCCGTTGATGATTGTCGCCAGCCCCATCGGGATGGTCCCGATGAACATTGACACGGTGTTGTGCCCGAAGATGCGCCGCGCCTCATGCCCGAACATCACCCAGCGCGCGCCATAGAGGCCGGCGAACAGCGCGAAGAGTGCGATGTTGAAGAACCACAACACCTCGCCGAATGGCTTCAGCGAGGGTCCAATGCCGGGTACCTGCGGCAGTGCGAGCGCGAGGATGCCCGTGCCCATCGTCGCGGCGAACCAGTTGGGCGTGAACTGGCGGATCATCTCGCGGGGGTGATCGAGCCGGCTGAGCGGCTTGAGGCCGCTCAGAACGGAGTGCGTGTCGGCAGTCATGCGACCTGCTCCTTGATGAGATCCGTCAGCGCGTCGGCCGCGCGGGTGCGATAGCGTTCCTTGTGGCGCAGCGCGTGAAAGGCGCGGTCGGGCAGCCCGAGCGGCAGCTCGACGAGATCGCCAGCCTTGAGCGCGCGCGCGACGACCAATCGCGACAAGACGGCAACGCCGGCACCGGCCTCGACCGCGGTACGCACCGCCTCGTTGGACGGCAGCGTCATCGCTATCGTCAGCTGGGCCGGATCAAACCCGCGCGTTCGCAGCACGTCCTCGAAGGTCGAGCGCGTACCGGATCCCAGCTCACGGACGATCCAGCGTTCAGTGCGCAGCCAGGCCTCGTCGACACGTTCGGCGTCCTCGCGGCCGACCAGCACCATCGGATCACGCCCGACAGTCCAGTGGGCGAGTGCCGGTTCGTCCACCTCGCCCTCGACAAAGCCGAGTTCCGCCGCGCCGCTCAGGACCTGCGCTGCCGCACCTTCGGTGTTGTCGATCGCGAGCTCAACCGCGATCTGCGGGTGGCGTTCGTGGAAGGCGGCGAGCTTTGCCGGCAACCAGTAGCTCGCGATCGTCTGGCTGGCGACGATCCGCAACGAACCACGCGCGAGCCCGGCATAGTCCGCCAGCATCGTCTCGGCATGCGCTGCCCGCCCCAGCACCGCGCGCGCTTCCTCCAGAAAGCCGCGGCCTGCTTCGGTCAGCTGGATGCCACGCCCGACGCGGTGAAACAGAGGAACCCCGTAGCGCGCTTCGAGGGCAGCAATCGCGCCGGAGGCAGCAGACTGCGTGACGTTCAGCACCTCCGCTGCCTTGGTGACGTGTTCGCGCTCCGCGACACCGACGAATATTCTGAGCTGCTCCAGGGTCATGCAGCTTATATCGCGCAATCTGATCGATACGACCAACCGTTTGATCTGCTCATTCCAATCTGGATATCGGAACGATCGGCAGCCTTTCGTCTGTGATGGTCTTGAAGACTTGAAGCGATCCGCGCGCTTGCGGCGTTTGTTCGTCCATGACCGATATGATCGAGCGCAAATCCGATCCCTACAACGCCGAGCCGACGCCCAGTGCGTTGATCGAGCGGTTCCTGACGCCGCAGGCGCTGTTCTACGTGCGCAGCCACGGGCCAGTGCCGGATCTGCCCGCCAATCATCGGATCGAGGTGAGCGGGACGGGCATGGCGAGCCGCTCTTTCTCGGTAGAGGAACTGAAAGCTACGTTCCCCACGCGGACGGTGACGGCAGTTCTCCAGTGCGCCGGCAACCGGCGCACTGACCTCCAGCAGGTCGGAAAAACGTCGGGTGATCCTTGGGATGTCGGCGCGATCGGCAATGCAGAGTGGACCGGCGTACGCCTGGCCGATGTGCTCGATGCGGTCGGCGCACCTGATGCGTCCGACCTGTTCGTGGCGTTCACCGGCGCGGACGAGGTGGACGTGGAGGGCGAGGAAGCCTTGTTCGGGGTATCGATCGCCATGAGCAAGGCGCGGCAGCCCGACGTCCTCCTCGTCTGGGCGATGAACGGCGAGCCGCTGACGCCCGAACACGGCGCACCGCTCCGCATGGTGGTGCCGGGCTATGCCGGCGTGCGCAGCGCCAAATGGCTGACACGGATCGAGGTGCGAGACATGCCTTCCGACGCACCGATCCAGGCGCACGACTACAAGCTGTTTCCCGCCGATGTGACGAGCGACACCGTCGACTGGAGCCGGGGTCTGACCATCAATGCCATGCCGCTCAACGCCGCGATCTGCGTGCCCGGCTCTGGCGAAAGCCTGCCGGCCGGGGAGGTGCGGATCGAGGGCTATGCCATCGCCTATGATCGCCGCGTCTCTCGGGTCGAAGTGTCGGTAAACGGTGGTCGCGAGTGGCAACAGGCGACGTTCGCCGATGATCCGGAGACGCACTGGGGTTGGCGGCGCTGGACCCTCGACGCCACGCTTGCCAAAGGTCGCCAGCACCTTGTCGTGCGCGCCTTCGACGGGGCTGGACAGGGACAGCCCGAACGGCCGGACACGATGTGGAACTTCGCCGGATATCTGTGCACCGCCTGGCATCACGTCCACGTGCTGGTCGAATGATCGAAGCGTCAGCGGCATCGGACATCGGCTTCTGGATCGATGCGATCGGGCGGCTGGTGGTGGCGACCGCGGCCGGGATGGTGCTCGGCTGGGAACGCTCGCGCGAGAACCGGCAGATCATGGGCCTGCGGACGCTGGGTCTGGTCGGTCTGGCGAGTTGCATCGCCGTTCAGGCGATCGTGCATAGTGGCTTGCCGAACGTGAACGCCGATGCCGCAGGACGGGCGATGCAGGGCATTCTGTCCGGCGTCGGCTTCATCGGTGCCGGTGCGGTGCTGCGGGTCGGCCAGGGTCAGGAAGTGCATGGATTGGCGACCGCCGCGTGCATCTGGGTGACAGCCACGATCGGCGCGGCAGCAGGGTTGGCGGTGTGGCCGCTCATCATCGGCGGGGTGAGCCTTGCAATGCTCGTCCTGTTCGTCGGCGCGCCGCTGGAACGCCGCATCCGCGAGCGAGCCCGTCTGACGCCGGCCGAGACCGACAGGAAGGATGTCGAGCGCAAGCCGTGATCGCGCTGGACCGCCCGGTGCCCGTCGGCGCCGGGAGGCGGCAAGGCGCTATCAGGACACAAGCGCGGCATCTGCCTGACGCCGGACTTCATCGGCGATCGGATGCAGTTCGGCCGCGGGTCGCTCGCCCACCACACTATAGCCGATCCCGTCGACCGCCCATGTGACCCGGCCCATGGTCCCGCTGGACGTACTGGTCATGCTCGCGGTCTTGTCGATCTGCATGGGCCTCGTCAGCACCGCAAGTTTCGACGCTTGCGGTCCGTCGTAGAGGAGCAGTGCCGCAGGGCCGTGGGGCGTCGCGACCAGTCGCCCCCCGCCATAGCGATAGCCGGCCGTGCTGAGGTCCGGGATCGTGACGCGCTCACCCAATCGAGCGGAGGTCCATCGGATCAGCATGGCGCGCTGGTCGGGGCCGATCTCCGCCGGTCGTATCCGGTCGGCGGCATAGACACGGAAATTATCACTCGCCTCGTTGGCCAGCGCCGCGATGCCCGCGCGGGGTTCGCCGCTCCACCGCGCGCTCGACCAGCCACCGCCAAACCCCAACGCCAGCAGAAGTGACGCGGCGATGGCGAGCTGCCAACGCGGTTGCCGTTGCCGTCCCCTGATCGCTGCCACGCGCATCGTCGCCGGGATCGGTTCATCCGCGACGGGGGCGAACAGGGATGCAAGGGCTCGCGCCTGCTCCGCCTGCTCTCGCACACGGGCATGCACGTCCGGCTGGCCTTCAAGATAGGCGTCGACCAGGCGCTGCCGCTCGGGCGACAGCCTGCCATCGATCCATGCGGCCAGATCGTCCTCGCCGATCGGGCTGGTCATTGCACGCTCCTCAATCGCGGCCGTTCACCCTCCCGGAGGAGGGTCGCCAGACGGTCGCGCCCCCGCGATATGCGCGACATTACCGTGCCCAGCGGCACGCCGACTACGGCAGCGACCTCCGCATAGGGCAGGCCCTCGACCGAGACCAGGAGCAGCACCGTTCGCTGTTCTTCAGGCAACGCATCAAGCGCGCGCAGCAGGTCGCGGTGGTGCAGGCCTGTGTCCTGATCGGCCGGGCGGCCGAGCGCGGCGTCGTCCACGAGGTGGAGCGGAACCGCCGTACCTCGCCGGCTATGCTGCCGCTGATGATCAACCAACAAATTGTGCAGGATCGCATAGACCCACGGGCGGACCTCCGCACCCCGTCGCTGTCGCCAGCGCCCGACCGCGCGCTCCAGGCAATCCTGCACCACGTCATCCGCCATCACCCGGTCGCGCAACCACGACCGGGCATAGCGGCGCAGCCCGGGGATCAGCGGTTCGATCGCGGCGGCAAGCGGGTCCATCTCAGTCGCGCTGCACCTGCACGATGCGCCCCGGCGCGCCGTTCACCACCTCCGCAACCGCCAGAAAGCGCCGGGGTGTCGCGGTGCTGCCCTGAACGATCTGGCGGATCGGACCCGATGCGTTGACGATCGCCGCACCTGCCGGGTTGCTCATGAAGTTCGCAAGCGGCTCTACAGCGCCGCTGCCGTCCGCATTGGCGGTCAGTACGAGCATGTAAGGCTTCTTGGGCTGCAAACCGGTAACGGCACTCTGCACGACCTGAATGATGCCCTGGTCGAAGAGGGTGATGCTGCTTGCCGTACCTTTGCCGCCAATCGGCCCCATGGTCAGATGCAGCGCCTTGCCCGCTGTGCCGAGCGGCTGGAGATTGTCGGTGCCGGGGCCTGTCGGAACTGCGTTCGACACATAGGCGATCGCCTGCGGTGCCTGTCCGACCGGCACGGTAGCGACGACCGTGTTGCCGGCAGTGTCGATCGCGGCCAGCTCATCGGAATTCTCTAGCCCGACATAAACGCGCCGGCCGTCGCCCGATGGCCAAACACCGTGCGGCATCTTGCCGACCGGAATTGTTGCCACCGGCGTGAAGTCGGACGTGCGGAACACCTTGACCACATTCTCTCCGCCGACCGTCACATACGCGAACTGCCCCTTGGCCGTGCGGGCGAAATTGACATGGTTCGTGATAGGCCCGGTATCCAGCACCTTCAGGATCGCGAAGGGTGGCCGAGCATCGAATGCGACCGTCTTGCCGATGTCCTTCAGCGTAAACCACACTTGCTTGCCGTCCGGCGTCGCGGCGATGTTGGGGCAGAAGGGGCTTGGCTGCGCCACCTGTCCGACCTGCGCGTGGGTCGCGACATCGAACACAGCCAATACCGGATTGAACGAAGAGCAGACATAGCCGTACCGGCCATCGGGAGAGAAGATCGTCATGCCCGGACCACCGGGCGTCTTGATGCGCCCCGTCTCCTTGTACGTCGTGGGGTCGAGCACGGCGATATAATCCTCGCCGCGGACCGTGACCCACACCTCCTTGCCGTCCGGCGTGAAGAACGCCTCGTGCGGACTGCGCCCGACATAGGTCGTGTGCTTGACGGTGTTGGTGGCGGTGTCGATCCACGACACGGCGTTCGATCCGATCGACACGACCGCCAAGGTCTTCCCGTCCGGCGAGAAGCCGAGGCCGTGAACCAGCACCTGTCCCTTGTAGAGCGGGGAGAAGTTCATCGGCTGGGGATCGCCGAGTTTGATGACGCCGAGCAGCCGGTTGTCGGCCGGGTCGGTCACCGACACCGTGTTGGAGAATTGTTCAGACGCATAGACGCGGTCGCGGTGGCTGACGGGCATGTCCTTAGCGTTCCACGGCGCCTGCTGGGCCATGGCGAGGCCCGGTGCGGCGCTCATCAGCAAGGCGGCCGATCGAAGGATGGTCCGGATCATGTCAGTGCTCCATATGGCTGTGGTGGTCGCCGCCCTGCGTCGGGGCTGGCGTCGAAGGGGGTAGCGGCTGACCGATCGCCAGCTTCATGGCGGCGATCTCCTGCTGCTGATCGATGATGATTTCCTGCGCGATGCGCTTGAGCTGCTCGTTATGGCCGTAGCGCAGCTCCGCCACCGCCATATCGATGGCACCCTGATGATGCGGAAGCATCATCGCCACGAAGTCGCGGTCGACGTCACCGGACGGCTTGACCATCATGCCCGCCATCATCCGGTCCATCGCGACAGACATCATGGTAGCGTAGCCATCGGCGGGGGCGGCCGCGACTGCGCCGGTAATTAGGGCCGAAGCCGTCAGACCCAGCATCCAATCTCGTCTACGCATAAGCCTCCAGCGCATCGGTCTCGAAAGCGTAGACGATGCTCGTCGGGGTTTATTCCGTGGCCAAAGCCATTTTATCGGTCCTCACCAAAACGATAGTCTCATGCTTCTGCGGTTGGTTGACCGGGTCGCGGTCGGACAGCATATGCGCAGGCACGGCGATGGATTTCCGCCGGGCCATTCGGTCGAACCGCCCTCGCAAGGGCCGATGATTCCTACCAGGCGCCGCAAGGCAGCAAGGAGGAATCGTGCGCGCGACATTTCGCAATCTCTATGACCAGTTCAACATGGCAGCGTTCATTCGCGATCGCCGCACCCATGCCACGTCGGTACTGCGGTGGGCTTTGATCCTGGTCCCGATGGCCGCAGCGGTGGGAACGCTCTGCGCGGCCTTCCTGCGGAGCCTCGACGCCGTAACCCGGCTTCGCTTCGCCTTTCCCTGGCTGCTCTACCTGCTGCCGATCGGCGGGTTCGTGGTCGGACTGCTCTACCATCTGACAGGGCGCTCGGTCGAAGGCGGCAACAACCTCATCGTCGAGCAAATCCACGAACCGGGGGGCGGCGTGCCGCTGCGCATGGCTCCGCTCATCTTCTTCGGCACGGTCGTGACACATCTGTTCGGGGGATCGGCGGGACGTGAAGGCACCGCCGTGCAGTTGGGCGGCAGTCTTGCCAGCGGGTTTGGACGCGCGCTCAGATTGGATGCGGAAGCGACACGCACCCTCCTTATGACCGGGATCGCGGCTGGGTTCGGCGCGGTCTTCGGGACGCCGATTGCGGGCGCGGTCTTTGCACTGGAGGTGCTGGCGATCGGTCGGGTCGAGTATCGCGCGCTGGTGCCATGCCTGGTCGCGGCGCTGGTCGGTGACTGGACCTGTCTTGCCTGGGGCATTCATCACGGCGTCTACCATGTCGATGCGCTGGTGCCGGTCGACGCGCTGCTCGTCGCCAAGGCCGGTGTCGCCGGCATTGCCTTCGGTCTGACCGGGCTGACCTTTGCCGAGGCCAATCACGCGCTGGGCGGATGGTTGAAGCGCGTGATCCCCTATGGCCCACTACGACCCGTTATCGGCGGGCTGGCCGTGATTGCGCTGGTCTGGCTGCTCGGAACCCGCGACTATCTTGGCCTGGGTACGCTCGCCGCGACACCGGACAGCCTGACCATCGCCAGCTTCTTTGGTCCCGATACGCACTCGTGGAGCTGGGCGCTGAAGCTGCTCTTTACCGTCGTGACCCTGAGCGCGGGCTTCAAGGGGGGCGAGGTCACGCCGCTGTTCTTTATCGGCGCGGCGCTCGGCAATGCGCTCGCGCCGATGTTCGGAGTACCGTCGGGGCTATTCGCAGCGATCGGCTTCGTCGCGCTGTTCGCGGGCGCGGCCAACACACCGCTGGCTTGCACGTTCATGGGGATCGAGTTGTTCGGCGCGGCCTATGCGGTGCCGATCGCAGTCGCGTGCTTCGTCGCCTACCTCTGCTCAGGCCACAACGGCATCTACCTGTCGCAGCGCGTCGCTGTGCCAAAGGTACCTGCCGCACACCTCACACCCGACGCGACCCTGCGCGATGCCCGCACGCACCGCGCTTCTCGCCGGCGCACGCGCGCCTGATCCTGTTTCCTGTCGAAAGCCCGTCATGCCCAATCGTTTCACCGTCCATCACCGCGAAGTCGGGATGCTGCGCATCTATCTGAAACCGTCCGACAAGATCGGCCCGCGTCGCTTCTGGGGGGCAAAGCCGCTCTATCGCGAGCTGATTCGCACCGCGAAGGCGGACGGCATCATCAACGCCGTCGCGCAAAATACCCATTACGGCTTCAGCAATCACGAACCGATCCGGGAGAACGGCTCGGAAATTGCCGATCCGCATCTGACGATCTGTGTCGAACTGGTCGGCGATCGCGATCAGCTCGACCTCTTCTGTCGCCGGCATGGAGATCTGATCGGCGACAAGGTGATCGTCTACAAACGACTGGAGCATTGGACTATCACGCGCAAAACTGAGCTAACCAGAGCCTGATCGGCGTTCCCGTAAAGGAAGGTCGGCCGGTACGCTGGCACGCCGACGAGTGCGCTGTGGGCCGCTCAGGTCGCGCGTTTTCCCGAAATATGTTCCCGATTGCTTTTTCCCGAAATGCGGCATCGGACATGGAGTTTCGGGAAAGGTCGGGCGCCTGAAAATCGGCGTGACCGAGCCCGCTGCTGTCGCAGCGGGTTCGGGTTCAGGAGCCGCGAGGTGATCGCATCAGCGGGGGCAGCGCTGCGCTGCTTGGATGGCTCCCACGCTGCCCCCGCTGCTGCCAGATGGGGTCATTTCTATTTGGCGAAGATTATGTCTTTTCTAAACGGCAGGAACAATAAAGAGAGGTGACAGATACAAATGACAGCTTTTTTGCTAGAGGCCGTTATGAACCTTGGCGATCGCGGTAGCCTGCTTCATCATGATGCAGGCGAAGACGACGACATGAAGTCCAGCGAGTGTTTGAGCGTGCGTTCAAAATCTTTGACGAGATGGCGGAAGTGGGTTGCCCAAGCGAATGACTGCTAGACGTCCCAGCGGCGCGGCAGGAGGACGAAGCCGCGCTTGGCCTGTGGCAGTTTGACGACTTCGAGCGCGATGCCATGCTTGTCTGCGGCATAGACGGCCCGCCCACCGGTATAGCCCTGGTCCACCCGGGCAATCTCGACCGTGGCGCCGTTGACCGCCTGTGCGGTGCGGACGAGCCACTCCACCTCGCCGCGATCCTCGGCGCTGGCTGGCGTGACATGGAGGGCCAGCAGATGGCCCAGCGTGTCGACGGCCATGTGAATCTTCAAGCCCTTCTTGCGCTTGGCCCCGTCATAGCCGGCACGCTCGCCGCTCTGAGGGGTCGATCGAAGCGTCCGGCTGTCGATGATCGCAGCGGGCGGCTCGGCCTTGTGCCCCGCGGACAGCCGCAGCACTGTGCGCGAGTCGTCCACCAGCGCCTCGAAGCAGCCAGTGCTGCGTCTGCTGGTACACTGCTGCCCGGGGCGGCAGATCGTTCGGCATCCACAGCCATGGCGCGCCCGTCTTCACAATGTAGCGAAGGCCGTTGAACACCTCCCGCAGGTCATGCTCCCGCTGCCCGGCATCCGCGCGTTGCAGCAGTAGGTACGGCGCGGCCAGCAACCATTCCTCGTCGCTGACGTCAGATGGATACGGCTTGCGGCGAATGCTCATCCCACCTCGGGTGAATCGGCAAACCTCTCAAGTCCATAACAGCCTCTATAGTCGGGACTCGTTCATCACAGCCAGGAGATAACGGTTGGGCGAGGTGGCAGCGCTTATCGTATCTAACCGGCTCGTAACGGGATTTTCGATCCAGTATGCAGGGCTCGATGCCCCTGGCCTGAAGAGCGTCGCGGAACCAGTCGGCGTCGTAGCCGCGATCATCGAGCAGCGCGGTCGCGCCGGTGTAGTGGCAGACCTGCGGTCATGAAGAAGCTCAAGGTTGAGCTGCTACCCGTTCTTGGACCTCTCTGCTGGCCGTCATTCAGCATCTGCCGGCAGCGGCGGTCCATGTGCCGCTGACCGGTTCACCAACGATATCGGCGTCTTGTTGCCGATGGCGCTATGCGGTCGCACCTCGCTGTAGTCTCTGCGCCACTCCTTGCATTTTCGGGCCGCGTCGTCGAGGCTCATGAAACAGTGCTGGTTCAGGCACTCCGCTCGGAACTTGCCGTTGAAGGATTCGATGAACGCATTGTCCGTCGACTTGCCCGGTCGGCTAAAGTCCAGCGTGACACCTCGGGTATATGCCCACAGATCCAAGTCACGCGAGATGAACTCGCTGCCTTGGTCAATGCGGATCGACGCCGGATAACCCATCTCGCCGCAAACCCGTTCAAGCACCTCCATGACGTCCGGCGCCCGGAAGCTGAACCGCGGCACCACCGCCGGCGAGAACCGGCTGAAGGTATCGACCACCGTCAGGATACGCAGCTTTGGCCCCGTCGCGAATTGGTCTTGGGCGAAGTCCATAGCTCACACGTCTTTCGAATAAGACGCCGCGCAGCGTCCTTCTCTCAGCTTCGCCCTCACCCGACGCTTCGGGGGTTTGCCGCAGCTGCAACCCCATCTCCTTGTAAAGCCGATAGACACGCTTTGCGTTTCAGTCCCAGCCCTCGCGCCGGAGCAGTACATGAATGCGGCAATAGCCATACTGAACCGCGCCGGGTTTGCCGGAGGCCATTGGATGTGAGTCACGCTGCCATATCGATGATGTTGGCGGCAGCATAGAATTGCTCTTCGGCTTCGGCAGGCGGGATGTTGCCGATGGGTTCTAGCAGCCGGCGATGGTTGAACCAGTCGACCCATTCCAGCGTGGCGTATTCGACGGCCTCGAAGCTGCGCCAGGGTCCGCGCTTGTGGATCACCTCGGCCTTGTAGAGGCCGTTGATGGTCTCGGCCAAAGCGTTGTCGTAGCTGTCTCCGACGCTTCCGACCGACGGCTCGATGCCCGCTTCGGTGAGGCGCTCGGTGTACTTGATGGACACATACTGGCTGCCGCGGTCGGAGTGGTGGACGAGGCCGCCACCCCGAAGTGGCCGACGGTCGTGCAGTGCCTGCTCAAGCGCATCAAGGACGAAGCCGGCATGCGCGCTCTGGCTGGCGCGCCAGCCGACGATCCGGCGGGCATAGGTGTCAATGACGAAGGCGACGTAGACAAAGCCTGCCCAGGTCGCGACGTAGGTGAAGTCCGACACCCAGAGCATGTTCGGCGCCGGCGCACGGAATTGCCGGTTTACCCGGTCGAGCGGGCATGACGCCGTCCTGTCGCTGACAGTGGTGCGCACCGGCTTGCCGCGGATCACGCCGGCCAAGCCCATCGTCCGCATCAGGCGGGCAACGGTGCAGCGGGCGATGTCGAACCCCTCCCGCCGCAGCTGGCGCCAGACCTTGCGCACGCCGTAGACGCGGAAGTTCTCCTCGAACACGCGGCGCACCTCCAGCCCGAGCGCATCATCACGCCGAGCCCGAGCCGACCTCCTGGTCGGCTCAATCCTTCTGGCTGCATGCGCATGGTAGGTGGATGGGGCGATCGGCAGAACCCGGCAGATCGGCTCGACCCCGTACACCTCACGATGCGCGTCGATGAACGACACCATCACCTCGCTCGGCGGTCGAGCTCCGCCATCGCAAAATACGCCGACGCTTTCCTGAGTATCTCGTTGGCCTGGCGCAGCTCCCGGTTCTCGCGTTCCAACGCCTTCATCCGGTCGGCAACATCGCTCGGCACGCCGACACGCGTGCCGCTATCGACCTCGGCCTTCTTCACCCACTCGTGCAGAGTTTGGCCGGCACAGCCAATCTTCGCTGCAATCGACACCACCGTTGCCCAGCGCGACGGGTGATCCTTCTCGTGATCCAGCACCATCCGCACGGCGCGCGCGCGCACCTCAGGCGAAAACTTGTTCGTGGTCTTGCTCGTCATAGCCCCTTCCTCTCAGGAGTTGGAGCCTCCGACAAACCCGGCGCGGTTCATACCGCACCCGCGTCTCGGCGATCTTCTTCATCCGCTTCTTCAGGTCGGCCTGATCCGCACGGCACGCACGATAGTGGTAGCTCGACCGCTTAAAACGGTCTTAGAAACGGGCAGCAGGTCAGCTCGAGGCGGATTCTACCTCAGCGTGGTCACATTCCACGGACCGCGTCAGCGGCAACTGCCAAGACAATGCCGCCGCCCGTCGAGTTCGAACGGCAGCAGATTTGAAAGCGGAAGGCGTCTAGAAATTTGGGGTTGCTCAATCGCAATCGCCATACTCGTTCTGCTTGCGGCATTGGCAGGCGGGCGTTAGTGCTCGAAATGTTAGTGTACGCTCGTAAAGAGCTTATGCGTCGCCCCCGATCTGGATGGACGGCATGGAGTGGTGCGGTATAACCGGGCCACATAATGCCGCTCGTATCATATCATATTTAAGGTTTGACGGTGGCGACGCAGATTTCGGGGATTTCGATGACCATCCATTCATGCAGGGTTTGCGGCCACGACGTTGATCATACGGAGTATGCGGCCCGCGAAATGATGTTCGGGACGCGGGACGTTTTCCCGTACTTCCTCTGTGGCGATTGCGGCACGTTGCAGATTGCCGAACTCCCCGCCGATATTGCGCGCTACTATGGCGAAGGTTATTATTCTTTCAGCACCGTCGAGCGTACACCGCTTAAAAAGTGGCTGATCGACAGTCGCGACCAGCATAATCTGCGCGCCCGTAGAGGCGTCGCCGGCTTCGTCGTTAGCATGCTCAAGCCCGATCCGACAACGGAACTGATCGGCGACCTTATCCGCGATAAGTCCAGCCATGTTCTCGACGTGGGATGTGGGTCGGGAGAGTTGCTCGATCGGATGGCCAATGCCGGTTACACCCGCCTCGCGGGTGTCGATCCGTTCATTGCCGCGGATCTTCGTACGGCAACGGGCGTGCCGGTCAGCAAGAAGTTCATTCACGAGGTGACCGACACTTACGACGTCGTCATGTTCAATCATTCGCTGGAGCATGTTGACGATCCTATCGCCTCGCTGACCGAGGCACGGCGTGTGCTGCGGCCGGGCGGACGGGTGATCGTGCGCATCCCGACTGTATCCTGCGAAGCGTGGGACCGGTACGGCACCGACTGGGTTCAACTCGACGCGCCGCGTCACTTCGTGCTGCTGTCACGCGACGGCGTGGCTCGTGCGGCATCCGCAGCGGGCCTCCGCCTTACGAGCACCATCGACGATTCCGGAGAATTCCAGTTCACCGGTAGCGAACTTTACCAACGGGATATCCCCTTGTCCGATCCGCGGCGTAACACGACCTTCGGCAAAATGGCGATCCTGCGGTACCGGATGAAGGCCCGTGCGCTCAACCGTCAGCACCGTGGCGATCAGGCGGCGTTCATCCTGGAGGTGTGACGCCCCTTACTTTTACAAAATCGCCTTGACGGTGAAGCTGGCGTTTGACGCCGCAACCCGAAAGGATGCCCCATGGGGCGGTTCCACACGGGGATCGCTCGCACGGCAGGCGCGCCCCCGGCCTTCGTTAGGGGCTGGCAACTCAGCATAATCGAGAAAGCCTGAAAACCTTACCGGCACCGCTTTGCTCAGCCTTCGGGCATTTCCCCCGAACGGGCCGAGCGAGAGGCGCGTACCGGCTAACCCGGCGCATCCGCCGGGACTAGACCGATCCGTTCAGGATCGTACAGCTTCGTCGACCTTCCCCTCGCCTTTCCCGGTGTCCCGTCGACGGCGTATTTCGACCTTATCGATATGACCCGACACGGGATAATGCCGATCGAGCCAGGCCGATAGCCTAGGCGTGCGATCCGCAATCGACTTGTCGTCGATCACATCGCTCCAACTGCCGTCATGACCTATGATCAGAAGCGGACGAGTGCGTTCCAGGTCGGCGATGATCCGTGCTTCTTCAGGGCCTTCGGCGGCATATACCGGGTACATTGCCGAAGTGCATGGCGGCAGGCCCGCCGCTTCATAATAGGCCCCGCCATTGTTCATCGCATAGGTACAATGCTGTCCGGTCGAACGCAGCATGGCGCCGACGAGGCGAGCCGAGTTCCCCTCCAGCGCCTCATCGCCCGGCAAGGGCCGCGTCACCAGCGCGAGATTGCTGCCCGGTCCATGTGCGATGATGCTGTCGGGCCGGCGCAGCCCGTGAACGGCCAGGACCAGCAATATCATGGCACCGACCACAGCCAGGGCGGCCCTATACCATCGCATGGACAGTTGCAGCGGCCAGGCAAGGGTGGCGACGAATGTTACAACCAGCAGATAGGCGAATGGCATGACCCACATCTGGTGGCTGAGGTCCGAGCGGTTGATCGACTGGTAGAAGATGGCCGCGATCGGGATCGTCAGAAGCAGCAGGGTCGCGGCCTCGCTGCGGCGTGCGGCAAGATGAAGCTGAGCCGCGCGAAGGACCCCGACGGCGATCACGCCCGCATAGACAACCCCAAACACCATGTCGCGTACAGGAAAGGGCCGGGCCCAGATTTCGCGATGTTGTCCCCAGTACCGGATATTGGCGACATGCTGACCGAACATGGCCGGATCGTGGAGGTACATTCCTGCCAGGGTGGCCAGAAACGCGATCGGGGCGACAAGGATCATCCGCGGCGATCGGCCCGCATACCAGGCGAGCACCAGGCCGCCTATCAGCATGACGACCCCGACCAACCCGCGGCTATAGGCCCAGAACAGTCCAATGGCCGCCGCGATGCCGGCAGCGGCGAACAACACACCCAGCAGATAAGGTCTGCCGCATTTCAGAACGGCCAGCAGCGCGGCCAGTTCGCACAGCAACAGGAGGTCACGCACCGAAGGCGCGCCCTGATGCAGGCCGACGGGATCTATCCGCGTCCCGTTGAACAGCAACAGCAGCAGTCCGGCGGTCAATCCGGCCAGCCAGGCCGTCTGGCGGGACCGCATCAATCCTGCGGCGGACAGCGCCCAGATCGCCGATGCCGCGGCGGCCAACCACATATTGGCGGCCCGGGTACAGATCACGACATGGTCCGATCCACAAAGGGCGGCAGCCCATTGCGCGGGTGCATAGTTCAACACGCCGTGGATCAGCAGTGGCAATCCACTGGAATTGCCGAGAAAATACAGCCGCGGCGAAAGATATTCGCCTTCATGAAAGGGATCGAGCAGCGGTGTGGCCAGCGGCACCGATAATGCGCTGAAGACGGCAAAAGCGATCAACAGCACCGCCAGGCCGATCCCGAGCGGCGAGCGTCCGGTGGGTGTAACGTTCATCCGTCCTGTCCTGTCGATGGATTGAATGCGCCGCGTGCCGCGCGAAACGTCTGCTTGAGCATCTGCAGCTTGGCGCCGGTACCGGTTACCTTGGTCGGGATCGGCTCACCGACCGGATAGCTGCGGCGGACCGGAACTTCGCCGACCTTGAAGCCCAGCTGACTGGCCCTGACCGTCAGGTAGAACAGCAGTTCGTAACGCGCGAACACGTCCCGAAAGGGCTGGACACGCGGGTCGAGCAGATAGCGTGGCGAATAGGCACGGAAGCCATTGGTCGTATCGGTGAACCAGTGCCGCGCGGCGATGCTGAGCATCGGTGCATGGATCATGCGGTTGCCGATCGTCCGCTCGAGCGGCGTGTTCTCGGCCGCGCCGCCCTTCAGATAGCGGGATCCCTGGACATAGTCGTAGCCCGCACTCAATCGGTCCACGAACAACGAGACGGCTTCGACATTGTCCTTGCCATTGCCGTCGATGGTGACGATGCCGTCATAGCCCTCATCGAGACACCAGGCATAGGCCATGCGCAATTGCGCACTCAGTTTCCCCGGCCCCGTTTTCGTCAGCAGCGCGCACACACCGGTGGCACGCAGGAAATCGGCATCGAGCGACCCGTCGGTCGAGCCTCCATCGGCTACGATCACGTCGACCGGCAGATGGGCCGCCGCAATCCGTTCGAGCTGGGCGCGTATCCGTTGCCCTTCGTTGATGACGGGAATCACCAGGGCATGGGCATGACGCTTGGCGTCGAAACGATCCTCGCGACCGGCCGGTACCTGCCATTGAGATCGCAACGCGTTATTCATGCTAGGAAAACTTTCTGAAGATGAGCGTATCGGTTAAGCAGTAATCAACGCTCGCCCCGGACGAAGACAAACCGTTTGCTCAAGCTATAATTTACGAGGAACGATACGGCTACTGCCAGCAGCAACGGCAATGCCCGTTGTTGCGGGGCGGAGAAAACGGCACGTTCGAGAATGGCGACCATGACGACCCGGACACCCAACGTCACGATCAGGACGGCCAGATAACGGCTGCCACGGGTGGCCGAAAGGCTTGCCTCGGTTCGGAATGTCCAGCGTTCGTGGATGACATAATTCACGATGGCGGCAACGACGAAGCCCGCCGCTGCGGCCCCCGGCAGAGGCACGCCCCATGATGCCAGCAACCATGCGGTGCCGAGATCGATGGCAAGCCCCAACAACGCAACGATCCCGAAACGTACGATCGGATGAGCGAACAGCTTCGTCACGCCGATCCCAGGATGGTCCGCGGATAGACGAAGCGATCATTGCCGCTCGCCCATTCCGGTTCGCTCAACCGCATGATCTCGAAAAGATCATAGATATTGTCGATTTTTCCACCCATGACCGACACTATTCTCGAATCCTGGGGGCGCCTTTGGAAAAGGATCGGGCGGCCGTCATCATTCTCGTTTTTGATGAGCACCGTCTTGACATCGTACAGGGATCGTTCCCATCGCGCTTGGGCCAAAGCGGGCACGTAGCGCTGGCTGTCGAGCAACATGTGACGATGACGCGATTCCGGGGTTATCGCATCGAATACGGCATAGGCCGATCGCCCGGCGGACTGATCGGTCCAGCTGGCTTGCGGCGTGTAGCGGACGTGCGTCAGCGAATGCAGCCCGGCTGCCGGATAAGGCATGCACGACAGGAACGGGCCGTCCATGATGGTGATGCCATAGCCGTTCAGCTCATCGGGAACCTGAACAAGAGCGATTTCCGCCAGTTCGTGCTTTACCGCCGCGTTCGGCAGCCCCGCCATATCCAGCACATGGTTGATCTGCGCATAGGTGACGTTGAAGACATAGCGCGCTTCGACTTCCTGCCCCGAAGACAGGGCACATACGACGCCGCCCGGCCGCTGGGTCAGTCCCGTGACCGCCGTTTCAAGACGGACATCGATATCCAATGCCGCCAGGCGTTCGCCCATGAAACGCTGCAGGACCGAATAGTCGAAAGCGTATTCGGTACAGGAGAAGACCTGTTCGATGCGATCGTCGTCGAACAATGCCGATTGCGATGCGGTCGCTGGCATGATCGGCGCGCGCATGTCCTCGAACATGCGGTGAAATCGCTTGGCCGACACCTTGGAGCCGCGACGCGCTATTGCGTACAGCATCTGAAAATCGTCGATCACGGCTTCGGGAAAATCTTCTGCGAAGCGACGGTGCAGTACCATCGACTTGACCGCGGTCAGCGCGCTGCGAGGATAATGGAACCCGGTATGCACCCGGGCCTGATTGACGCGCGACGCCCGGCCCAGCAGTTCCTTGCCGGCGTCGACCAGCATCACCCGGGGGGACAAGGACCGCAGGAAAAGGGCAAGCGCGCAGCCATAGAACCCGCCGCCAATCACCAGATAATCGACCTGCGTCGTAGATCTGGTCACGGACGCCCAGGCCCCGGTCCGGCAAGATTCTTGCTACGGCTGAACTCGACTTCGACATTCAGCTCCTCGATCACCTTGCCGAACAGGTCGATCGAACTGGCCTCGCCCACCACGTCGTCGTCGGTGGCGATCGAAACCGCTTCCAGCAGCTTTTGCAGCCCGATCGAGAGGCCCAGAAAGGCGATGCCCAGAAACAACGCCGTCATGCTCAGCGCCAGCGATGTGGTCAACCAACCCGGTTCGACGGAGTCGAACGTCGCCCATACGACAATGACATAGATCGTGAAGATGCAGGCGACCCCCGCGGCCAGCAACCCGCCCAGTGCCACAACCGTCAGCACGGCGGGTGCTGAGCTGATCAGAAGACGATGCAATAGCTTGAGACGGTGCAGACGCCCTTCACGGGGACGCGGGATCAGGCTTTCCGGGGGATGCTCACGGACCGGGATACCCGCATCGATCGGAGCGAAGCGCAGGGCCAGCCGATGATCGGGATGGGCCAGGAGCCGGTTCAATAGAGTGCGCGGATAGGCGGCGGTTCGCATGTCGCGCGTGCTGACCCGGAAACCGGCTCCCCTGCCCAGCGCGGACAGGGCGGGATCAAGCATTCTCGTCTGTCCGCGACGCCCGACGACGATCGACGACGACGCTATGGCATCGTCGATCATATGGAGAATGTCGAACAGCGCGAGTTCCGTCGGCGTCGTCAGCACCACGATATCGCCGATCGCCTCCATGGCCACCGCAGCGCGACGGCGATAGAAGGAGATACCGGTACGCAGCGTCAATATGCGCAAATTAGCCCCGAGGACGCGCAGCATCGCCGCATCACCCTGCTCCGCATCGATCGCGATCAGGAGTTCGAAATAGCGGAAACGTTGTGCCAGCCGGATCATCAACGTCTCAAGCTGGGCCAGCGCATCGGCATCGACCGGTGCTTCGGTGAGGCAGACCGATACGAGTATGTCTTCGCGTGGCCTAGGCGGCGACATCCGTTACCTCCTGTACGGCTTGGCCCAAAGTGTCGAGCGAGCGACGTATCGCGTCCAGCGGGTCCAGCATGGCGGCCTTCATCTCGATGCTGTACCAACCCTGATAGCCGGCATCCCGTAACGCGCGAAGCGCCTGCGCCGCCTGGCCGGCGTCGGCGGGAGCGGGAGCAAGTTGCGGTTCACTGATATGAACATGGCCGATGCGATCAATCGTAGCCGCCGCGATGCGTTCGATCCGCGTGAAGTCTCCCTCCATGTGCAGGGCACCGATATCGAAGTTCAACACGATGGCATGATGGTCGACACGCCGGACGAAGGCGTCGGCTTCCTCCATCCGGTTCAGGAAATTGGTGCCATAGGCCGCGGGGTTGGGTTCCATGGCGATCCGGGTGCCGCAGGAGGCAGCCCGATCACCCAGCGTTCGGAACATGGCGATCGCGATCGCGTCGGCCCGCTCCGCATCCAGTGTCGCGGGGATCTGTCGTTGGCGCGGCGAGCCGAATACCAGTGTCGGGATGGCCAGACGCCCGGCAAGGTCGATGGCCCTATGCATGGCCGCGGTCAGCGCGTCGCGTGCTTCCGCTCCCTCGAACAAGGCCGCATCCGCGACGCCGAACAGCAGGGACTGCATCGAGACCAGCTCCAGACCTGCGTCCCTCACCGCATCGGTCGCGGTGCGAAGTTCGTCCGGCGACGGGCGGAACGGATCGGCAGCATGGGCGAGGAACAAGCCCGGTGCGATCTCCAACCCGGTGACCCCATGATCGCGGAGCATCGCATAGGCCTCCGCCAGGCGATCGACGGGCCAGGCGATGTTGGATACGGCGAGTTTCACGCGACGGCCCGCTGCACGGCGATGAACTCGGCCAGTTCGCTCAACAACGTGTCGGGTTTCGCCAAATAGGCCCCCTTCTGATCCCATAAGGCCGCATGGGCGGTTCGCATGTCTTCTCGGTGCAGACGGGCATTGTGACGCGGCATCGGCGTGCCATTCACCGCCGCATAGACCGCTGCGGCCTTCAGTGGAGGAGGCGCGATATGCAGGACCGAGAGGTTGGCCGCCAGTCCTCGCTCGATATCGCCCCATAGGCGTGCCATGTTGTAAAACTGGAACTCGCTATCGGGATTGGTGAATCCGCTTGCCGCAAAGCCTGCGGCCTCGACCGCGACCTCGAGCGCCGAGCGTCGTCCCGACGCCTGGAGGTCCGCGCGGTCCAACACCATCATGTCCAAGGCCACGCTGTGCTTGTATAAACGACCGACCAGATCGGCATCCTGCGCTTCCAGTGTGTCGCTCAGAGCCGCCAGCCGCGCCGATGGCAGCATCGATGGCATGGGATTGAGAATATCGAACAGGAAATTCTTCTTCAACCCGGACCCGAAAAGGGCAGGCAGACGAACGATCAGCGTGTTGGGAAAATGATCGGCCATCGCGACTTCGAGCGCGCGTCGATTTCGACCATAGGCCAGCTCCGTTTCGTACCGCGCTTCCATCTCACTGTTCGCGCTGAACTTTTCAAGAACGGCAATGGTCGAGATCAATATGAAATGCTTGGCGCGGATCCTCCGGAGCTGATCAATCAAGGCCCGGATGTGCCGTTCGTCACGTTCGGGATCGCGATTGGCCTCGAACATCGATCCCGGCGCGGCGGCACAGACGACGGTGTCGAACGCGGCCCCAGCCAAAGCATCTATGTTGCTACGGTTCACATATTGATCGAAACCACGTTGTCTACGCAGGCAGCCGCCAACGAAACCAGTATAACCGATCAATGCGTCCACGATTGTCCCTTCGCCAGCGATCGCAGCCGCGCCGTAATCGCGGCTCTTTTGCCGTCATCGTCCCATGACAGCGGGGCGGATAGCAGTGTATGCGGACGATGTCATCCGATCTGACCCCTGTACGGGACGGATTTGGGGGGATCGGTGAAACCCGATCAAGGTTTTCCGCAACCTTCGCCGTCCTCGCGGCAGTCCTATCGCTTCAAAATGCATTACGGTGCGTCAGCACGCGGAAGGTCTGCAAAACAAGCATGATGTCGCGCCAGATCGACCAATTCTCCAGATAGGCAAGATCGGCTTGGACACGGTTGAGCAGATCGTCGCTCGTCTCTGTATTGCCGCGAAACCCTTGGACCTGTGCCAGCCCCGTCAAACCAGGCTTGACCGCATGGCGGCTCCAGTAATTCGACGTCACCTCCCAGTAAAGTACCGTTCCCGCCAGCGCGCCGGTCGCATGAGGGCGGGGGCCGACGATACTCATGTCACCCCGGAGCACGTTCAGCATCTGCGGCAGTTCGTCCAGGCTGGTCTTGCGAATGAACCGACCGACCCGAGTGACACGGGCATCATTGCGGGTGGTAAGTTTGCTGGCCGTATGATCGAGCAGATCATTGCGCATGCTGCGGAATTTAAACATCCGGAACATGCGGTTACCCTTGCCGATGCGATCCTGCACAAACAGCACCGGCCCCGGCGAGTCGAGTTTGATGAGAATTGCGAGGCCCAGCAACAAGGGGAATAGCAGGATCAGCGTCGACAGCGCGACCGTCAGGTCAAACAGCCGTTTGATCACCCGATCGACGGCATTGAGCGGCCCCGTAGCGATCAGGGTCGTTGCGATATCGTGGTAACGGGTCGTACTGATCGCCCCGATCGCGTCCAGCTCGGGGGTAAGAACCTCGACATTGACGCCGACGCCCTTGAGCGCGGCCGCCCATACGCCGCGACGTTCGGGCTGGCAGGCAAGGATAACCCGGTCTGTGTCGTGAAGCAGTCGGCCGATCCGGTCGAGCATCGCCGGATCGTTGATATTGGGTACGATATTCAACGTCTTGAGATCGATCTTATACGAGGTGCAGCCGATCGGAGGATCGAAATCCTCGATCAGTACGACTTCGCTTTCCGGGCTGCCGTTCAGCAAGGCATAGGCGTGCCTGGCAAAACAATATCGCCCTATGATCAACAGCACGCAACTGCCGAGCGTTCCGCCCAGCGCAAGACCGCGCGACAGCGAGTCCGACGATTTCAGTACGAAGGTGACGCTGATAACGATCAGCATCGCCGTCAGCAGAGAGAGGCAAGCCCGCCGCATACTGGGCGATGCATGGATGACGATCGCAGGGCGATAGGCCTGCTGCCGGATCGCGGTGAGATAATAGACCGGCAGCAGAAGCGGGAGCAGCATCAGCAAGCGCTCATGCCCGATACTGCCGAGATACGACCATGACGCCGCCATCATGCCAGCACACAGCGTCACGAAATCGAGCAATACCAGATAGGTGAGCAGGCGGACCCTCAAGCTGCGCTTGGAGGTCACGCCATCATGATTACCCATTTCCGGCAGGGAGAGCGTCTGCGGATCGGTTTCGATCGTGGGTGCCAAGGCACCGTTCGGCATCCTAATCACAGCAAGCAACTCGTGTTTTAACGTCGCCAGAAGGCTTCGCTCAATGCGAAATTTTGGCCAAACCGCTAGGCATGGTCAGGCTGACGCCTCCTGATACAGCACGCCTTGGCGAGTTCAAGTGGTCATGGCCCCACACAATGGCATCGCCGATGTCACGTGCGCGATGGTCCTGGCGGCTCGTTCAGAAGGCTGGCGAGGGCATCGCGCCCACGCTTGGCTCGATGTCCGAGCGTGAAGCGACCTAAAGCTTCACCGTATAGCCGGTCACGTGACGGCGGGCATCCCTGACGCCGCGTAAGATCATGCCGGCGGAACGCAAACGGTGCTTCTCGAACAACATCGCCTTCACGGTCTCCGCAACCGTCGCGCGTAGCAAGCTCCGATACAGACCTGGAAACGTCCTACTCATTCGCAGGATATAGATCGAATTGCGGGCGATATAATATCGCCTCTTTGGAGAATAGTGCGAGACCGTGCAGATCGTCCGACCGAAAACGACGACTTTCTTTCGCTTCGCGGGGGCATGGTACAAGGTCGCCTGCCCGCATTGTAGCAACTGATAACCAAGCTGCCGTGCCCGCGTACTATATTCGTAATCCGTACAGTCGATGAAATACCCCTCATCGAACAGTCCGATCTTTTCGACTGCCGCCAGGCTCAACGTCATTCCCGACGTCATCACGGCCTCCACGGGCCCATCGCCGATCCGGAGCAACGGAATTTCTTCCTGCGTCGAGCGATCGATGTAGCGTGGCACGACGAGCGCCCTTTCCGCCTCACCGGCGAAGGTCGTGATCGCGTCGACGAAGCCCGGCGCGACCCGGCTGTCCTGATCGAACAGGCATACCCACTGGCTCCCGCGCGCGCGCACTTCGCGCAGACCGGCATTCAGCGCCGCACCGAGGCCCGCATTGCGCCCGAGCTTGATGAGAGTCAGTTCACCGGCATTCGCCATCGCCTCGATCCCCGCCAATTCGGTGGAAGACGATCCGTTGTCGGCGACGACGACATGGTCGGCCTCCGCAACGAGTGCGCGAAGATTGCGTTCGACGTCATCGTCGGGATGAAATGTCACGACGATCGCACTGGTAACTCCGGTCATTCGCTACGCTCCGTGGGCGTGATTCGTCGTTGAAATCGCCGGATACCCGCCAGCGCCATCGCATGACCCGCCTGGCGCTCCGATGCCGTCAGATTGAAATAGACGACAAAGGCCAGCGCTGCGCCGAGCACGACAGTACCAACGCCCGCCGTGGCGGCGATCGACAGCGGATCATTCCAGAACAGGATTGTGACCGCGATCGTCGGCAGGATCGCGAGCAGCGGACGGCCGAGCGCCGCGGCGGTATAGGCCAGAGGTCGTGACACGATCGCCGTCGTTCGAGGCATGCTGATAAGGCACTGGCCCACCACCCCGATCAGCGAGGCGAACAGGATCGCCATTGCCACGCCCGTCCCGCCCCACCAGCGCACCAGCACCAGCGACAAGATGATGCTGGTCACGCCCTCGATCAGGATGGCGGGAATCGTCTTCATGACCTGCCCGACCCCCAATATTGCAATCCGGTAAGGATGGGTGGTCAACCCGACGAACTGAGCCAGCACGAGCAGCGTTGCGGGTAGCCGAACCTGCTCGGCGAGCACCGGCCCGATCCACAAGCGCAGGAAAAACGGGGCGATAATCAGCAACCCCGCCGTGAACAGCGCAAGCGAGACACTTGAAAACCGTGCAAAGCGAAGCAGCAGATTGCCCATCGCTATCGGATCGTTGTCGACGCTGCGCCCCGACAACATCGGCAATGCCGCCGCCAGGATCGCAGCCTGCGGGATCAGCAACATGTTCGCATAGGTAAACGCCAATGAGAAGGCCGGCACGGCGGCAAAATCATAGATGCCGACGATCGGCAATGCCAGCCCGGACATGAGGATGCTCGACATCGTGACGAGCCCCACAGCACCGGAATAGCCCGCGAAATCGCGCACGACCGCCGCCCGCACGGATGCCCATCGCAGTTTCACCGCGCCATGAAACCGAGACCAGAAACGAAGATAGATCAGCGGCGCCATCAGTGTCGTCAGAGCGAAACAAACGGCAAGACTGATCAGCGCGCCGCCAAATATCACCGCCAGGATCATCGCCACGCCATTGGCCAGTTTTGACAGGACGATGGCGACCGTGACGACCTGGTTGCGTTGATAGCCCAAAAACGCGCCCACGATCGTGACGAACGGAAGCGAAACAACCAATGCCCCGACAATGATCACGGCGCTGAGTTGCGCGGTCGGCAGCAACGCACGCGGGATGGATGGGAATACCACCCCCAGCATCGCCGCTGCCACCAGCCCCAGCAGCAGGATGCTGAACGCCAGAATGATCAGGAACGCGAGAATACTCGACAGCGTGACGCTCAGATCCTCGCGATCCTCCCGCGCCACCGATCGGGCGGTGAAACGGGCCACCGTTGTCTGCATGTTGGTGTCGACCGTGGAATAATAGGTGGCGATCTGCAGAAGCAGCATCCAGGTCGCATAGGCGTCGTTCGCCATATGATGAATCAGGAACGGTGGAACGACGAGCAACACCATCCAGTTGATGACATAGCGCGCGAGATTCCACGCTGCATTGGACGCGACCAGGCCTGCGGTGGCATGCGCTTTCGGAGTCACGGCGGTGTTTGCCCCCGGTGGTGGGAGGCGACGTGGAATGTCGTCATTCGGCGAGTCCGATATTGCCGACGAACCGGGCACCGGATGTGTTGCCAAGCTTCAACACGCGCAGCGGTGCCCCCCGGACGATGTTGCCGCTGACTATGCCGCTGCCGCCATCGACCAGACTCAGGCCGAAGCCGCGAACGCCCTTCAGGTGGTTACCGTCGATCAGATATTCGGAATTGCCCGCGCTTTCGATTCCCCCTTCGCACGAGCTGATGCTGTTCTGTCCCAGTCGAACCGATGCACCCTGAACCGATAGGGCGAACCCCTTGGCGCCGGAGACTCGGCACATCGCCACTTCGGCATCCGGACAGTCTTGGATACGAACGCCGTGCTGCCAGGGGCCATCGATCCTGTTGCCAATCAGTTGAACGTCACGGGCATCGGTAACCAGCAGGCCACAGGGAGCGGCTTTTCCCGCAGAACGGGTGATCGTGCAGACATTGTCGGAAATCACGACCCCCGACACATGGCCGCCCGCGCTTCGCACCTGGATGCCGTTAAAGTCACCCGAGGACATATCCACCATGTTGCCCGACACCAGCACGTCGCGCAACGTGACCCCACCTGTGGCGTAGATCAGGATGGCGGCACGGTCCGGCTGCCATTCGGCGCCGGCGCGGCTGTGGCCCACCAAGTCCTGCCGAAACGTGTTGCCGGATACGATCGAATGGTCGCTCGAACCCACCAGCCACAGACCGTCCCATGTCCAACCACGGCCATAGTTGCCGATGACCCGGCAATGGGAAATTCCCTCTATCGAGTAACAGCGCCGGAAGCGACCGGTGCCGTCCGGTGACGGTATCACCATATTGCCGATGATCTCCGAAGCGGCATTGTTGTCGACGCCGGTGGCATCCCGCTCGTAGCCCGGCAATCGTTCGACATCGATGCCGATCCGGCAGTCGTTCGGCACGCCGTTGCGGCCGCTGGCCGCTTCGATCATGTTGCCGATGATCCGGGTACGTGCACCGAAATCGGCAATGCCGTCACCGCGATCCTCGCCCTTTCCTTCGCCGAACCGCCCCGCGCCCAGGACACGGCAATGATTGAAGGCAAAGACATTGTCGTAGAACTCACCGGTCGGCGCGACCCCGACACACATCTGGAAATCGAGCACGGTGCAATTCAACACGCGGTTTCGATGGCCGAAGAGCTCGATACCGAAACTCTGCAACCCTTCCCCCACACCGATACGATCGGGGTTTTCCAGATAGATGCCGTCGATGATGCAATCATCCGCCTCGACCGCCAGCAACGTCTTGTTCACCAGCGCGCCCGCGCGAGCGACAAGGCTTCCGCGCCCGCTGATACGGGTGTTCGCCTGACGGACCGTGATGGTATCGGACACGGCAAATCGGCTGCCGGCCGGCAGGACCAGTTCGCCACCCTGCGCGAGCCAGCGCTGCAAGGCCTCGGTCGCGTCCCGGCGACCGGTGGGGTCCGCCCCATGATCGACGGGTGACGCCCCTTTGGCCGTACCGCCGGTGCCGGTACCGCTTGCCGCAGCAGGTTGAACCGACGCTCCCAACGTACCTATCGTCGTCAGCATCGCGACTTTTTGCAGCATCGCCCGGCGCGCCAAGGGATCGATCATGCGCCACACTCCGATTGAACCATGTCAGCCATGTAAAACCTCGCTATAGAGCCGGTCGAACGCATCAATCTGTCGATTGACCGAAAAGCGGGTCTCGAACGCCTGCCGTGCCCCCTGCCCCAGCGTGCGCAACCTTTCCCGATCGAGCGTCGATAACAGCTTCGCGAACGCATCCGCATCGTTCGCGTCGATCAGGATCCCGGTATCGGGCGTCACGATGTCGCGCATCAACTCGATATCGTTGGCGATGATCGGAAGGCCCGCACGCATCGCCTCCAATGCGATCATCGGCATCCCCTCCCAGCGCGACGGCATCACGAGTGCATCGGCCGCCATCAGATAGGCGGTCAGGTCGCTCCGCGTCGCCCAGCCCAACAATCGGACGTTCGGTGGAACGCCATTGGCGGTCGGATCATAGTCGTCGTCCGCCTCTCCTACGACATGGATGACGACGGCGGGATCGGCGCAGCGTCGTGCCGCCTCAAGCAACAGGTCCAGTCCCTTTTGCCGCGCGAAACGACCGACGAACAGAAGGTGCAGTCCGTTTTCCTCACCCGGCGCGGCGAGGCCACGCGGAACGAACGCCCCGGGTTCGGGGGTCATACCGTTGGCGATCACGCGCAGCTTTTCCGATGACAGACCGAAGGCCAGCGCAAGATCACGCTCCTCATTCGTCTCGTTCACCACCACATCGGTCACGGGCAGCAACATGCGCTCCACCAGCGCATAGGCGCGACGCTTCCATGGTGCGACGTCCATCGCGAATGACCATGCATGGGGGCAATAGATCGTCGGGGTCCGATGGAATCCGAGCCGGAAGGGCGCACGGGTCGCCACGCCCCCGAAGGTGCTGTGAGCGTGGATGATGTCCGGCGAATAATCACGGACGCCATGCCGGACGGCGCGAGCCAGCCTCAGGGTCTTTCCCAAGCGTCCGAGCTGCGCATCCTCGAAGCCACGGCACACCGAATTCGTCGTCGCGCTTAGATACTTCATCTGGCTGGCAGGGGCGATGAGCCGGACATTGTCCCCGCCATAGCGCGCGATCTGAGCCGGGATGACTTCGTCAAGATGCGCGGCCAGCCCGCCCTTGACGATTTCCGTCACATGAAGAATTCTCATGCAGCCCTCAGAATAGCTTGGTTGTGCGATTGATCAGCAGGACGACGCGGTCGCCGGGGCCGCGTCGATGAGGCCGATCGCGACGGCATAATCGCGGATGCCCTGCGCCAGCGGTCTGGATCGATGCAATCCCATGCCGCGCAGCCGATCGATGGCCAGCACCAGTCGCGGCACGTCTACGGCGCGCGGAGGACGAAAAGAAAGCGGTATCTCGCGCCCGGTCACCTGCTCCACGATCCGGACGACGTCGAGCAGCGAATGCCCCTCCCCGCTGCCGGCATTCACCGTTCCTTCGTAGCCACGACCGATCAGTGCGCAGGTGGTGGCGGTGAGGTCATCGATATGAATATAATCGCGGACGCTGGAACCATCGCCCCATACCTCCAGTCCGCGTTGTTCGGCGATGCGCCCGAACAGCACCGACACCAGTCCCTGCGCGCCGTTCAGAGCCTGATGCGGTCCATAGGGGTTGGACGGCCGGACGATCAGGCTCCGCAACCCGCGCGTACGTTGCAGGAAACGCAGATGCGTTTCCATCTCCAACTTGGACCGGCCATAAAAGCTGATCGGTTCACATGGATCGGCCTCTTCGGCATGATCGCCGGAGGGCATGCCATAGACCGTGCCGCCAGACGAGAAATACACCAGCCGGGTGCCAAGCTCTGCCAGCGCGTCCGCCAGGCGCAATGCCGGGGTCAACACCGTTTCGCGCTCCACCAGATAGTCGGCAAGCGTACTGGAAGGTTTCATGCCCGACACGAGGTGAACCACCGTATCGATCCGCTCCCTCGTGATCAGTGCGACGAGATCCTCCACATCACCCAGCCCGATCGCCACCGGCCGGGCACCGGCCGCCACCCGATCAGGCTGAGTCCTACGACCAGCGACCAGAACGTCATGCCCCGACGCGATCAGAGCATGCGAAAGATTGACGCCGATGAATCCCGTTCCACCCAATAGCAATAGTCTTTGCGGCCTATCGTTCGGGGGCATGGCAGGCGTCTTTTCAATCAGTATCATACGCCGCCTATGTTGAAACGGAAACGCAAAGGGGCGCTACCGGCCTCGTCTTAAAATGTGCCATGCACCGTCCCAATCCTGCCTGCGCGCGACGGGCGCTCCGGCCGTGATGTGGCCGGCATGCCGCCACCGCCCGGTGTCGACATCAGCGACGCCTGCCACAGTCGGTCCCACATCGCCAGGCTGGGAGCGAGGAACAACAGCGCCGTGCTGAGGTGTCGGAGATAGCTGCCCAAATCCGGTTCGAAAATGTTCAACACCAACATATGGGCGCAGAACAGCGCCGCTGGCCAACTGACGCGCGAATTGCCACTGCGAAGGCCGCGGATCATGAGCAGGACATAGACGCCCAGCATGACGAACAGATAGGCTTCCTTTGGGCCACCGCCGACGAAAATGGGAAAATTAAGGCGCCATGCCGCGTAGAAATAGTTTACAGGAAAAGTTCGGAGTCCATCTGGCTGAACCAAATTCATGAACGCGGTACGATTACCCTGCCCGCCAAGTCGTGTATAATTCACGATATCCCGCTGCATTTGCAGTGTTTCGTACAAACTGTCGGGGATCAGCATCGCAGCGAGAGGCACGACGGCCAATATGACGATGCGCCAGCGCCAATCTACCTTCAGCAAAAGGAGGAGACCAAGCCAAACCGCAAAGATAATGATAAAATACTGTCGAAATATGACGGCATATAACAGATACAATACGCCAGTCAGCCCGATACGAATAATTGGCCTTCGTTGAAGGCTGGTCAGGATCAGCGTGCTGCCGATGATCACCGGAGTAACGAAAGTATCCTTGGTAAATAGGGGCAGGTAGAGCAGCCATGCGGGTACCAGGCAGGCCAGCGCTAGTATTAGCGTACGTGGCATCCGCAGCCACCACAACAACAAGCCGATCGTCACGACGCCGAAAACGATCAGCATCGCCAAGCGTATCGCTTCATTGGTGTGAGCATAGATGAGCGATACAGCGGCATAGCCGTCGAACGTCTCGGCAGAGGCCGTCATCGATGACATTTTGGCAACGGTCTCGGCATCGTTCCCCTGACTGGGGAGGATCGCCGCCAGCACCGTTTGCGCCAGGAATACGAACACGACGAACGCCAAGCAGGTCACGATGATGGTCAGGTTGCGCAGCCCCGTGGAAGGACGCTTAAACATCCGCCAGCGCCCGGCAGAGCGCTTGGTCGCCATCCTTCATCATTTCACTGAAATGCACGATACGCATGCGGCTTTCCAAACACCTTCACTGTCGACCGAGGACCTTGGGAGTCTCACGCGGCACAGGCAGTTAGCCATTCCATCCGCATTTCGCAATCGACCGCCGGGTGGGGCAAGACAGCTACTTTCGTTGCCTTGCCCAAACTGTTAAGGCCGGCACTGTTTGATTTCAGTCCGCAGGTGAATAATGAAGGTACTTGTCCTGGCCCCCCTGGTCCGGATTGCGATGCGGCTGTATCTTGAATGCCTGCTCGACGACGCCAAAGCGGCCGGGGCCGAGGTGACGGTGATCGCGCCCAGCCATGTCGATGTGGCAACGGATTATCCCATCGTCCGGATCGGAGGTGGTGGCAAGTTTTCCACCGCCTGGGCGCAGGTGAACCCGCTCACCTTCCTGCGTATCGCCTGGACGATGCTGCGCGGGCGCTTTGACATGTTGCATGTCATCAATGGTGAAAACCGTCCCCTGGTGGTCTGGGCGATGCTCTGGGCGCGATTGCTAGGGATGCGCGGTGTCGTGACCATTCACGATCCCCTGCCCCACCCCTGCGCCAAGCTGGAAGTTGCCACCTATAAGGTCGGGTTGCTGTCTCGTCGGCTCGCCAGCGAACTGAACATACACGACAAGGCCCATGTCGATATAGTAGCGGACGGTTCCGACCGTCCGATCCATGTTTTTCCGTTGCCCGATCTGGCGAAATCCTTTGGCCGTCCCGAGACGCTGCAGAAGGTACAGGAGGTGCTCTTCTTCGGCCGGATGGAGCCCTATAAGGGGATCGACAATTTCGTCGAACTGGGATTGCGGATGCGGGGCGAAGCCCGGTTCATCCTGGCGGGCAAGGGCAATGTTCCCGACACGTTGCTCAAAACAATGGCCGAGCACCCGGACATCTTCACCGTCGAGCATCGCCATGTCACCGACGAAGAGATGATCGCGATGATGGACCGGGCGAAGGTGGCGCTGTTGCCCTATCATTCCGCCACGCAGTCGGGCGTGCCGCCCGTCGCGGCGGCTCGCGGCGCGCTGCCGGTGGGCTTTGCGGTCGGTGGCCTCGTGAACCAGCTGCCCGCCCTGGGCGGCATCGCCGTCCCTCCAGGGGATCTCGACGCGCTCGAAGCGGCCGTCCGGACGGGGCTGGCGATGGACGAGGCGGCGCTACAAAGATTGACCGAACAACCAGACCCTTTCAAGACGGCAATCGCCCGCCTCTACACACGGCCCGCGTCCGGCATTACACCGATCACGCCTGTCGTCATCGCCTGATCCGATGCCGAAAAGCTGGCTCCGCCGCAAACTCGGCCTGATCGCCGGGTCACTCGAAACCTCCCTGTACCGCGTCGTTCAGGTGATCCCCGTGAATATCGTGCGGATCCTGTGCCTGCGCATGATGGGTGCCCGGATCGGCGCCGGCGTGGCGCTCAATCACGGGCTTCAGGTCCGTGTACCCCGTCGCATCGATATGGGTGCCGATATATTCGTCGCCGAGGATGTCATCCTTGACGCGCGCGGCGGGATTACGATCGGCGCACACACCAGCATCAACAGCCGCGTCCAGATCTGGACCGCGCAACATGACTGGCAATCCCCGGATTTTGCCTATGTACAGGCCCCCACTAAGATTGGTTCACACTGCTGGATCAGCGCCGGTGTGATCATCCTGCCGGGGGTGACCATCGGTGAGGGCACGGTGATCGCGGCGGGATCGGTAGTGACAAAGGATCTGGAACCTTGGATCCTGGCGGGGGGCGTGCCGGCGCGAAAGCTGCGCGATCGTCCGATAGTTCGGGACTATCGGCTTGACGCGGCAGCGAACAAGAACTGGTTCTGGTAGATTAGCGCTATGAAAGACAAACGGACCATCCTGTTCCTGTGCGACGACCCGGACGTGCTGGGCGGGCTTCAGCGCGTACTGGGCACGCTGATCGACGCATTCCGCGCACGGGGTTACCACGTCGTCGTTACCGCACTGCAATTGAGCGGCGGAAAAGGATTCGTAGATCCAGCGGTCGAGCGGCATCGCCTATTCAGCGAAGGCCCCCTGTCCCGCCTGATACAGAAATTCAAATTCGGGCCATTGCATCTTCAGGGTCGCCGTCTGTTACGTTTGCGTTGGCTGGCACAACGCCGCGCGCGCCTTTTTTTACGCAAACAGGTCGAAACACTGCGGCCTATAGCCGTCATTGCATTCGATTCTCTAACGGCAAAACTCGCGTCGGAAAGCAACTTGCGCGACACCAAGCTGCTCGTTCAATATCATAATTCCTTTGATTCCCTAGCGGGAACTTCTGATCTTAACCGGTTGCGGTCCGCCAGTTCGGGGGCTTCCAGCTTTCTGGCTCTTACCGCCGCTGACGCCGAACAATTTGCGATGGATGGGTTTTCGCGCGTTTCTTATGTCTCGAACCCCGTTTCCTTCTTCCCCGCCCGTCTTCCCTCCCATCGTGAACAGCAGGTGGTGGCGCTCGGTCGCTATCACCATCAGAAGGCGTTCGATCACCTCGTGACGGCGTGGGCCAAGGTGCCATCGCGTGAGGGATGGCACCTTCACATCTATGGTGACGGCCCTGAACGGGAATTGATCAATGCAACGGTCGCCGATCTGAACATCGGGGACAGCGTCACGGTCCACGGACCGACCCAGGATGCGCAACAGGTCCTCAGCCATGCGTCCATTTATGCATTGTCTTCACGTTTCGAAGGGTTGTGCATGGTCGCGCTTGAGGCGATCGCCTGTGGCGTGCCTATCGTCACCACGGCATCCGGCCCCGGTACGCTGGAGATCGCAGAGGGTTGCGGCCTGATCTGCGATATAGGCGATACGACCGCCTTCGCGGCGCACCTTCAGACCCTCATCGACGATAGGACACTGCGGGAAGCCCTCGGTTCGGCCGGACGCGATAAGGCGCAGAATTATCGGGTCGACGCGATTGTCGATCGCTGGGAACGGGTTATAGCTGAAAGTATCGCTATGCCGGTCACCGCCTGATCAGGGAAATCCGCGAGATCGTGTAGTCGCTGGGCGGGCCATCCAATCCGCCCTGCACATCCAAGGAAAGCTGGGCCGTATCGCAGCCCGACGTCGGCACCACGATGTCGCTGGTGATCCGACCGTTCTTCTCCGGCTGCGAGGCTAGAACCGCCCCACCGACGCAGGTCAGCCGCGCCGTCATGACACTGCCGTTCGCCGCATCGTTAGCAACTGATATACCAAGCCGATAAGTGCCTGGATCGAGTACCAACGTCTGTCGCGCGACCCATGCGTTCGCACTCGCGGGAACACTGACGCGCAGATGATAACCGCGATTTTCCGATGGCTCTCGCGAGGCGATCAGTTCGTCATGGGCATTAAACGACCAATCAAATGGGGGTGGCCCAGGGTCACGGGCGAAGTCGGCATTGTTGACCCTCTCCCGCCCGTCAGCGGTCGGAGCGATCCGACGATAGAAGCGTAGCGCCATCGCGGGCTGCCCCAAAGCGACCAGTTTGGAAATGGCGACGCCAAGATACGGGCGATCCACCCCTGAACGGGGGTCGAGCGAGAACGCCGGAAGCAATATCCCTAACGAAACCGGATTTGCGGCTTTGGGGAGATATGCGGCAATGAAGTCGTATCGCCACGATGGATTGCGCGCCAGGAACGCCGCAAGCGGTCGTGCGATAGCGGGATCGTCGGCTGCCGATGCTAGAACCGGAATAAGGTCCCCCCGCATATTGGGTTCGGTGCGTAATGCTCGATCATAATGCACGAGCGCACCGGCGATATCCCCGCGCTGTACATGGGATTCGATGAGCCAGAGCTGCGTCGGCCCGTCATGCCGCGACAATGCCTCACTATATTTGATCAACCGGTCGGCTTGCGCAGTTTGCTGCCCCTGTAACGACCAACTGAGCGCAAGCGAGCGGGCGGCAATCGGGTTGACGGGCTGTCGTTCCAAGGCGGCCGCCGCCAATTGCCTGGCTTCCGCCAAGCCCTGCGCATCGGAGTTGCTTAGAACAAGCTGTGAGCTTTTCGCAGCGGCGGCATCAGCGGACCAAGGCCACCAAGCGAGAACGGCATCGGGACTGCGACGGGCATAGATACCGGACATCGTCACCGCGATCGACAACCAAAGAAGCGGCAGACCGACTGCAACCGCGATCAGGATGCGACGCAAGCCGATCCGCGCCGACGCCCCCTTCATCGTCTCCCGCTGCACCATGATCGATCAGGCCGCCTTCTCCCCATAGCTATAGTCATAGCCATAGCCATAGGTCCCAGTCTTGTTATCGTACTTGGTCAGCACCACGCCTAGCACGTGCGTTTGCGATGCAAGCAGGCGGCCGATTGCCACGCGGGCGGTATTGCGGCCGGTCGACTTTATGTCGAACACGAACATCGTCCCTTCCACCGCACTGCCGATCAACAATGCGTCGGCCAGGCCCATCACCGGCGGAGCATCGATCACGACATGATCGAAATCCGCCCCGGCGCGCCCCAGCAGCTGACCGAAGCGTTCGCCGGTCAGCAATTCGGGTGCGCTCGGCGGCTGCGGACCGGCGGTCATGATCACCAACCCTTCGGTACCGACGGGATGATACAAGCCGGCCAGATCGTCGTCGCCCGACAGATAGTTACTCAAACCCTTCGTGTTCGGGAGGTCGAGCAAATGGTGGATCGATGGAGAGCGCATATCGCCATCGATCAGTAGAACGCGCTTGCCGCTGCGCGCCAGAACGCGTGCCAGGACATGGCTGGTTGTAGACTTGCCCTCGGCTGGCTGCGAGCTGGTGATGGCCAGGCTCGCCGGAACGCCATGATCCGAGGAGAAGGCCAAACGCGCGCGCAATGAGAGATAGGCTTCGGATAGCGCGGACTTGGTGTCCATCACGGCACTGCCGACCTCGCCATTGCGCACCTTGGGGATGGTACCCAGCAAAGGCACATGGAGTATCGTCTCGACATCGGCAGGGTCGCGAACCCGATCATCGACCTGTTCGGCGACAATGGCCATCACGCCGCCCAGAATCGTACCTGCGAGGATCGCGATGGCAAGATTGACCAGCGCTCGCGGGCTGGAGGGGTGGGTCGGCAGTTCGGACATATCGACGACGGAGATGTTGTTTACCCCCACGCCACCGGCGACACCGATTTCCTTGTAACGCTGCAGCAGTGCATCATAGAGTTGGCGATTGGTATCCACGTCGCGCTGATAGATATTATACTGGATGCTGCGACGCCGAAAATTGAGCACCTGCTTTTCCAGGGTGTCGACCCGCTGCTTGAGCTGTCCTTCTCGTTCGAGCGCGGATTGATATGTCTTGCGCAGCGATCCCCCGACACGACCTTCCTCACCCGCCAGCGTTTTGTCGATCTGGGCAATCTGCTGACGCAATGCGACGGCCGATGGGTAGCTCGGTTCGAACTGCACCATCATGCGCGCGTAATCCGCCATCAGGCTGGCGCGTTGGGTACGAAGTTGCGAGATCGTCGGATTCGTCAGAGCTTCGCTGCTCTGGCCCCCGCGGGCATTGTCGAGACGGCTCGCCGCCTCGATGCGGTCGGCCGTGGCCTGCGCCAGGACGCGGTTCAACGTCGACAGATTGTCCACGACGAGCGGACGTTCGCCACCACTGGTGCCCGATTCACCCGGCAGGTTCACGATCGCCTCGCGCGAGGCATAATCGACCAACTGACGCTCCGACTGGTCGATCCGCACGCGCAACTGCGCAAGACGTTGCTCCAGGAAGCGCCGGGCATAGGCGGTCGTATCGAACCGGCGGGCCAGCGTCTGCTGGATGAACTGAGTGGCCCAGGCGTCGACGACCTTCTTGGCAAACGCCGGATCGGGTGCGCTGAAACCGATGCGCACGAGACGCGACATGCGCTCAGGATCGATCGAGATATGCTTCAGCAGGGCATCGCCCGCAGCGATGGTACGCTCTTCGCGGTTGGACGCCCCAGCCACGACCCGTCCATTTGCGAACCAGCGGTCCGCATGACCTTTATCGAATGCCTCGAAAAAATTGGCGTCTTCAGACAGCCGCAGCTGGTTTGCGACGCGTTGGGCCAGGGACTTGGATTCCAGTAGCCCGTATTGGGTTTGATAGAATTCCATATCAGCGCCGCTGCTGTCGCTGTTTTCCGCGCCCTTCACCATGGTGAAGTTGCGATTCTCCCGTTGGATCTCGATCGTGGCATTCGCCGTGTAACGCGGCGTCGCGAGCAGGGTGGCCAGGATACCACCCACCACGGCAATCGCGATGCACATGATGATCAGCCACTTGCGACGACGGAAGATGCTCAGAGCTTCCGCCACCAGCGTCATACGATCGGACCGTACTCCGTCGGCTTGAGACTGTCTCTGCGGGAGCCAGCGCGATACGGTCCCACCATCGGTTTCCGCCGACATTCCAGATGCGTTCATGCGAATTTTGGAGCCTCGGCTTACTGGAAGATTCTGATGAGAGGTACGGTCAATAGCGGCGACGCGGTAATCAGGTCACGGAAAATCCGGCGACCACGGGATTCGCTTACCTCAATGACGTCGTTCGCGTATATTTCGGGATCGGCATAGGCTCCGGCACGGATCGCACGCACATCGTACAACGCGGCCATGTCCTTGTTATTCACACGCCGATACACGACGACTTCATTCTCTTTGCCGAATTCATTGATCCCCTGTGCGCGGGCCAGCGCACGCAAGAGGGTCATTCGGCCAATGACCGGATAGATGCCGGGGGCGCCCACCGCACCACCCACGGACATATTCTGCGACACGGTATCGGTGAGATTGACCGTCACCTGTGGATCGCGAACATAACGTGTTCTCAGCCCGTCAGCGTAAATCTGACCAACCTGCGCCGGTGTCTTGCCTGCGACCTGAATCGAACCAACGAGCGGAAGCGAGATTTGGCCCGCACTGTCCACCTGTACCGATCGGCTGAGTTCAGGCAGGCCATATACTTCGACCGACACCTGATCGAGCGGCCCGATCACAAATGCACGCTGCGGCAGAATAAGGTCGGTCGTATCTGGTGGAGGCAGTTCGTGCGACTGCACGACCGTCAGGTCGGAACGAGGCGCAACCGAATGGCTTGCGCACGCACTCAGCACCAAGCTTACCAAGCCGGAAAGAAAAATTCTTATTTTCAAGGATTAAGCTCTTCGTAAGACTTGACGCTATTTGGCTTGCCTATCCCCGCTTCGCTTTTTTGTAAAGCAGATGCTCTATCGGCACCCCGATAGAGCGCCTGTGCAACCCAAGATGCGGCTATAGTAAAGATGAAACCCATCAAGGGCGGGCGCAGCGGATAGTCGACCGTGCTCGCCAGCATCAAGATCAACATGACGCTCCATCCGGCACGTCCCAGAAGTCCGCTGATCCCCAGGCGGCCACGGCTTCGGAACAGCCGCCATCCGGCCACCAGCCACCATGCCAGCCCTGCGGCCATCAGGGCGACGCCGGCCGCGCCCCCCGTCATCGCCACCTCGAAAAAGTCGTTATGCGCGTGGTTGTATGTCGTAGGACGTAGCAAGCTGTCAGGTTCCAGGATACGGAATACCGGATCGAACGAGCCGAGACCGCTGCCGAACGGAAAGAAGTCCCCGATCATCTTCAGGACCTGAGGCGTGTTGCGCAGCCGCAGATCGTCCAGCGCGTTAAGCTCGAACAGGCGGTTGAGCGCCAGCGCACGACCGAAGAAGAACACCAGAGCTGCGATCGCCACGCCACCGATCAGCAACCCCCAGGACAGGAGCTTTCCCCTGCGCCCACTGGCCAATGGAGCCATCATGGCGGCCATGATGATCCCGACCACCATCAGCCCCATTCCGGCGCGCGATGCGGTGAGCAGGATCAACGGGATAAGCGCCAGCGCGCATAACCCCGCTGCGATCTGACGGCGCAGGGCGACCTGAGGCGTGGTCGTGGGAAGCAGCGTTACGATGCGCAGCAGTGGGAACATCGCGGACAACAGCGCCGCCTGATGGTTGCGGTTGGCGAGAAAGCCGACCGCATTGCCCTCATAGGTCCGTTGATACAAATATAGCGGGCTGCCGACGCCCTGTACCGCCTGTAGCCCGCCGAGCAGCGCACTGACCATTCCCACGCCAAGCAATACGAACAGGACCGACCGTCTAGCGTCTGGCGGCACGGCGGCCCATCCGACCAACGCGCAGGCTGGCGCGAGGAACCAGAGCAACGCCTGAACCGTCAGATCCGGGGTCAACGAGATCGGTCGCCAGGGTTGAGCGACGCCCTGTGCCCGTGCCGCCTCCACCATCAGTTCACGCCCGGGAAGCGCCGTCCAAATTCCTGGCGGCAGCGGAATAAGCTGGATCAATGCCAGCGCGACACCGCACAGAAGAAGCAGAAGCGGCACGCGCAAGGGCTTCAGTTCCGAGGTGGGCACCAGCAAAATCATGCCGGCCAGCACCAGCACCAGCGCCGGTCGTACATAGAGCAGCGAAAGAACGTCGGTCCGGTTCGACCCACCGCCCAGCGCCAGCACGGCAAACGCCGCACAAAGCAGTCCCAGCGGCAGCCAGCCACCCTGCAATGCCACCCCACTCAAAGGCAGCCTCCCCCGCCGACGCCGGCGGGAGTGCCCGGATTGGACGTTCATCATCATCGCACCCTCATTCCTGGAACCGGTCCGCTCAAGCAAGCATCCATTCCAACGTATCCGACAATGGGACCGGTGCCCAATGGGGCAACAGCGTTCGCAGCCGCTCATTGCTTCCCGTCAGCCGCTGCACGTCATTGTTACGAACGAAGGCCGGGTTCACGACGATTTCCGGATGATGCCCGGTCAGTTGTCCGGCCATGGCCAGCACATCACGGACCGAATGCGCCATGGCGGTCGCGATATTGACGGGAACGTCGCTATCCGCTGCGCCTAGCAGTCCGACATAGGCCTGGACCACGGCGCGCACATCACCGAAATCGCGTTCGACATCGATATTGCCCAATTCGATCACTGCCGCACGTCGGCGGAAATGATCGACGATCTTGGGGATCAGATAGCGATTTTCTTGGCCCCGCCCGGTATAGTTGAACGGTCGCGCAACGAGGATCGACAGGCGATCGCGCCAGAACGACGCCCCCATTTCCATCGCCCGCTTGCTCAGCGCGTAATGATTGGCGGGCGCGGGGGGATGATCCTCGGCTATGGTGCCGCTCGCCCCTTCACCATAGACCTGCGCGCTACTGGCAAGCACCACGCGCGCGCCGGGCCGGTGTCGTGCCACCGCATCGAGCAGATTGAAGGACCCGACTTGGTTGACCGTGTAAAACTCGGCCAGGTCATCAGATGCCACAAAGGCTTTGGCGGCAAGGTGGATCACTGCATCCGGCGCGATCTCTGCGACCGCATGGTCGAGGGCGGTCGCATCGGTCAAATCTGGCGAGATGGCTATGGGGTGATGTCCGGCATCCTTCAGCGCTGCGCCAAGATAGGTGCCGGTAAATCCCGACAAACCGGTGACGCCGACGCGCATCAGAACGAGTGGCCGCTTTTGTTGCGGCGCACATCCGCCTCCACCATGATCCGGCACAGTTCTTCGAGCGACGTTTGGCTGCGCCAGCCGAGCGCCGCGGTCGCCTTTGCCGGGTCACCGATGAGCAGTTCCACTTCGGCGGGACGGTAGAAACGCGGATTGACACGCACCAGCAACTTGCCGGTGGCGGCATCGCGACCGACCTCGTCCTCGGCCGCGCCGCTCCATTCGATCATGACACCGATTTGCCGGAAGGCCAACTCGACGAAACTGCGCACGCTCTGCTTCTGGTTGGTGGCCAAAACGAAGGTATCGGGGGTGTCGTGCTGCAGGATCAGCCGCATTCCCTCGACATAATCCTTGGCATATCCCCAGTCGCGTTCGGCATCCAGATTACCCAGTTCCAGCAATTCGGCCTGGCCTAGATGGATCTTGGCGACGGTATCGGTGATCTTGCGCGTCACGAACTCGCGTCCGCGCAGTGGCGATTCATGGTTGAACAGGATGCCGCTCGACCCGAATATGTCGAAGCTCTCCCGGTAATTGACCGTCAGCCAGTGGGCGTAGAGCTTGGCGACACCATAAGGGCTGCGCGGGTAGAAGGGCGTATCCTCGGTCTGCGGAATGGCCTGGACCTTGCCGAACATTTCCGAGGTCGACGCCTGATAGAAGCGGATCGATTTGTTCACGGTACGGATCGCTTCCAGCAGATAGGCCGCGCCCAGACCCGTAATCATACCGGTGGCGATCGGCTGATCGAAGGACACGCCGACAAAGCTTTGTGCAGCAAGGTTATAGATTTCGATCGCCTCGGATTGTTCGATCAAACGGATGGCTGATCCCATATCGGTCAGATCATATTCGACCAGGTGCAGGTTCGGGTGATCCTGAATGCCCAATTCCTCGATCCGCCAGAAATTGACGGAACTGGTTCGCCGATATGTGCCATATACTTTGTAGCCACGATCAAGAAGATTTTCCGCCAAATAGGCGCCGTCCTGGCCGCTGATGCCGGTGATGATAGCGCTCTTCGTCATTATCCTGCCTTCTATGATCTATTTATTACGGGAAGGTCGTACGCACTTTTATGGTCGGTAGCCTTCCGGTGATCGCCGGGTTTCATGGGCCGTACCGGATGTTCCGCCCTAGCGGATGCCCAGTTCCCCTTCTGCAAGCAGGATTCCATTCTGATATTCGCCCAGCGCCCCGGAAAAGGCCGTGGGGGACACGCAACGCGGATCGACGCCCTCCTGATCGGAAAACACGCCCCTTTCCGATGGCTGGTTCACACCTAGGCGGCTTTCGCTGACCGACGCCTGCCCATTCCACGGCGTACCGAATCGTTCCTGATATGCCTGTTGAACCCGACCAAATCGGGCATCGAGCGCCTGGATCCGCACCAGACGGGACTGTTTGCCGCACAGGCGTTCCACCGCGCCCCGGCGTCCCTGCCATGCGCGTCGCAGCACCGCGTCGGCACGAATCCCTGCGTCCAGAGAGGGCGGGCTCGCACCGGCCTGCGGCATCGAGACCGCCAACAGCAATAGTCCGAAAATCACTATCCATTCACTCCGCACATGCGCGGCGCACAACTGCCCCGATCCGCAGCTATTTTCAACCAGCCAACGCAAAGTCAGGCCAGACAGGGGTTGCGTGGCGGCAGCTTCGATATATGCGCGAATGCTGCGCACTTTCCCGCCAAACGGAAGCCTGTACCCGATGAACTCCAGTCCCGTTCAGCTGATCCGCCCAAAGCGTCACGCCGATGCGCGCGGTTGGTTCACCGAAACTTACAATCGCGATGCCTTTGATGCGTTGGGGATCGCCTGTGCCTTCGTGCAGGACAATCACTCGCTGTCGATACCGTCCTTCACCCTGCGGGGCTTGCATTTTCAGCGGCCACCGCGCGCGCAGGACAAGCTGGTGCGCTGCATCCGCGGCAGCATCTTCGACGTGGCGGTGGATATACGAAAGGGTTCGCCCAGCTACGGCCGCTGGGTCGGGGCCGAGCTTTCCGCCGAAAATGGGCATCAGTTGTTCATCCCCATCGGTTTCGCTCACGGCTTCATCACGCTTCAGGAGCGGTGCGAAGTCGTCTACAAATGCTCGGACACTTATGCGCCGCAGCAGGACGGTGGCATCCGCTGGGACGATCCGACCCTCACCTCCGTTGATGGTCAGGGCGGCGGTATCGATTGGCCCCTGCCCGCCGGCACGGTTCCCGAACTGAGCGACAAGGATAAGGCGCAGCCCGCACTCTCGGATTTCGACAGCCCCTTCGCCTATGACGGCCGCCCGCTGGCCCCCCTCTTCTAAGGACATCCGCATGCGCATATTCGTCACCGGCGGTGCCGGCTTCATCGGCTCGGCACTGGTCCGTCATCTGATTGAGAACACCACGCATGAGGTGCTGAACTTCGACAAGCTGACCTATGCTGGCACATTGACCACGGTCGAACGGGTCGCCGCGAGCGAGCGTTACCAGTTCGTCCAGGGCGATATCTGCGATGCCGGCGCGGTTCGCACGGCGATCGAGACGTTCCGCCCCGACATCATCACGCATCTGGCCGCCGAAAGCCATGTCGACCGCTCGATCGATGGCCCAGGTGCGTTCGTGCAGACCAACGTGGTGGGCACCTACACGATGCTGGCCGAAGCACGCGCCTGGTGGCTATCACTGGACGATGCGGGCAAAGCCGCGTTCCGCTTCCATCATATTTCCACCGATGAGGTGTACGGGACGTTGGGGGATACGGGCCTGTTCACCGAAGAGACGCCCTATGACCCACGGTCGCCCTATTCGGCGTCGAAGGCTGGGTCGGACCACCTCGTCAGCGCATGGGGCCATACCTTCGGCCTGCCAGTCCTGATCACCAACTGCTCGAACAATTACGGCCCCTATCATTTCCCGGAAAAGCTGATCCCGCTGATGATCGCCAAGGCACTGGATGGCGAGCCGCTGCCGATCTACGGCAAGGGCGATCAGGTCCGCGACTGGCTGTACGTCGAAGATCATGTCCGTGCGCTTCAGGCGGTGTTCGAGCGAGGCGAGCCGGGCCGGACCTACAATGTCGGCGGACATAACGAACGACAGAATATCGAGGTCGTCAGGACGCTCTGCGCCATTCTGGACGAACTGCGTCCCCGCAACGACGGCAAGAGCTATGCCGACCAGATGACCGAGGTCGCCGACCGCCCGGGCCATGACAAGCGTTATGCGATCGACGCCTCGCGCATCGGCGCAGAGCTGGGCTGGACCCCGGTCGAGACCTTCGAGACCGGAATCCGCAAGACCGTGCAATGGTATCTGGCGAACGAATCCTGGTGGCGTCCGCTGGTCGCCAACAAGGCGTCGGAACGCCGCGGCGTAGCCGCCTGAACCGACACGAGCACCATGACCCGCTCCATTCTCATCACCGGCGCCAGCGGACAGCTCGGTACCGAGCTCCAGCGCTGCCCCTGGCCCGAGGGCTATGATGTGGTCGCGATCGATCGCGACACGCTCGACCTGTGCGACACATCGGCGATCGCCGCCAAGGTGGCGGAGCGGGAATGGGCGGCGGTCATCAATGCCGCGGCCTATACGGCCGTCGACAAGGCCGAGAGCGACCTCGTGACCGCATGGAAGGTCAATGCCGTGGCGCCGGCCGCCTTCGCCCAGGCCTGTGTCGAGGCGGCCATCCCGCTGGTGCAGGTATCGACCGACTATGTGTTCGCCGGCGACAAACAGGGCGCATGGGAGGTGAACGATCCGGTCGCACCTTTGGGCGTCTATGGCGCGTCCAAGCTTGGCGGCGAACTGGCGGTGCGCACCTCGGGCGTGCGCCATGCGATCGTGCGGACCGCCTGGGTCGTCTCGGCACATGGGCATAATTTCGTCAGGACGATGCTGCGCGTCGGCGCCACCCGTGACCAGCTCTCGGTCGTCAACGATCAGATCGGCAGCCCGACCGGCGCGGCCGACCTCGCTCGGGCGCTGATGACGATCACGCTTCGCCTGATCGAGGACGCCGATGCACCGGTCGGTACCTTCCACTTCAGCAATGCGGGCGCGGTCAGCTGGGCGGGTTTCGCCACCGAGATTTTTCGCCAGAGCGGCATGCGCGGGGGTACGACGGCCGAAATACTGCCGATACCGACCAGCGACTATCCCACCCCGGCCAGACGCCCGGCCAATTCGCTGCTCAGCCATGATGCGATCCGCACCGCCTACGGCATCGAGCCGCGCCCCTGGCGGGCGGCTCTCAACGACATCCTCGACGAACTGATCGGAGCTACGAAATGAAGGGTATCATCCTGGCCGGGGGTTCGGGCACTCGGCTTCACCCGGCAACCCTGGCGGTCAACAAGCAACTGCTGCCCGTCTATGACAAGCCGATGATCTATTATCCGCTCAGCGTGCTGATGCTTGCGGGTATTCGCGACATATTGATCATCTCCAGCCCGGAGTTCCTCGACAATTATCGCCGCCTGTTCGGCGACGGCTCCGCTTTCGGCCTGACCATGTCCTATGCCGAACAGCCCAGCCCCGATGGTCTGGCCCAGGCCTTCACCATCGGCGCGGACTTCATCGGCGACGACCAGGTCGCGCTGGTGCTGGGCGACAATATCTTCTTCGGCGCGCATCTGACCGACCTGCTGAACAGCGCGGTCGCGCGGCCCAAGGGCGCGACCGTCTTCAGCTACCGGGTCGAAGATCCCGAGCGTTACGGGGTGGTCGAGTTCGGAGAAGGCGGTCGCGCGGTCAGCCTGGAGGAGAAGCCCGCTCGACCGAAGTCCAACCATGCCGTCACCGGCCTTTATTTCTATGACAACCGCGTGGTCGAATTCGCCCGCAATCTGAAGCCCTCCGCGCGCGGCGAACTCGAAATCACGGATATCAACCGCCTCTATATGGAAGCGGGCGATCTCTATGTCGAACAGATGGGCCGGGGCTATGCCTGGCTCGATACCGGCACTCATGACAGCCTGCTGGAAGCCGGCGAGTTTGTCCGCACGCTTCAGCATCGTCAGGGGGTGCAGGTCGCCTGTCTCGAGGAAATCGCCTACGAAATGGGCTTCATCTCGGCCGAACAGGCGCGGGAAGCGGGCGAGCGGTTCAAGAAGACCGCCTATGGCCGCGCCATCCTCAACGCGGTCAAGGGCTGAACGGTTTGGCCGGGGCGGCTGTGATGGGGTGATGGTGACGAATTAGGCCGGCTCGAAATTAATTGTAGCCCGATCATGGCAGCGGCGGGATATAAAGCCGTTCAAGTGGCTGGTTCTGCGGTCGTATCGGATGCTGAAGCGACCAAAGCTATCTTGGTCTGATTGCGGCGCTTGTAGATGCTGGCGTCGTACCCAATGGCGACCTTGCGTTTAGGCTTTGTCGGGATCATCGCCTCGACGTGTATTGCTATGATCTGCCTATGCAAGCTATCGATATGGGAGTGTCAGGAATTTCGTGTGCGGGCGGGCATAAAGGGGAAGAAGGGGACCCTGTATGTCCCGACGCAAAGAGCCTGCGATACCGAACGAACTGCTTGATCAGCTACTGGCTTGCGCTGATGCTGGTACCGCCCTGGCGCAGGGCGGTCTGCTGGATGCTCTGAAGAAGGCTGACCGAGCGCGCTTTGAACGCGGAGATGGATTATCATCTAGCCGGAGACGACGGCACCGGCAACTCGCGCGACGGTTACGGCTGGAAGACGATCACGACCGATACCGGCAAGCTGGCGATCGACGTACCACGTGACCGGCAGAGCAGTTTCGACCCGCAGCTGATCGCCAAATACCAGCGGCGCTTCCCTGGCTTCGATGAGAAGATCGTGTCGATGTACGCGCGCGGCATGAGCACCCGGGAGATCACGGGGCACCTGCACGATCTGTACGGCATCGACGTGTCGCCGGACCTGATCAGCACGGTGACCGACGCCGTGCTCGACGAGGTGGCGATCTGACAGCAGCGGCCGCTGGATCCGGTCTACCTGCTCGTTGAACCGCGCCGGGTTTGCCGGAGGCTCCAACTCCTGAGAAGGTGGAGCCTGTATGAGCAAGACGACGGACAAGTTTGCACCTGAGGTCCGCGAGCGAGCGGTACGGATGGTGCTGGATCACGAGCGCGATCACCCGTCTCGATGGGCAGCGATCATATCCATTGCCGAGAAGATCGGTTGCTCAGGCCACACGCTGCTGGAGTGGGTGAAGAAGGCCGAAGTGAACAGCGGCAAGCGCGCGGGCGTCCCGACCGAGGTTGCCGACAAGGTGAAGGCGCTGGAGCGCGAGGTCCGTGAGCTGCGGCAGGCCAACGAGATTCTTCGCAAGGCATCCGCATATTTTGCCCAGGCGGAGCTCGACCGCCCGTTCCGACGATGATCGCCTTCATCGACGATCACCGTAAAGCCTATGGGGTCGAGCCGATCTGCCGCGTTCTGCCGATCGCCCCATCGACGTATTTCGAGCGCGTCGCGCAGCGGCGGGATCCGACACGCCTATCGGTGCGGGCGCAGCAGGATGTCGCCTTGAAGCCGGAGATCGCGCGCGTATTTGCCGAGAACTTTGCGGTTTACGGCGTGCGCAAGGTCTGGCGGCAGATGATGCTGGAGGGTTTTCCGGTCGCTCGCTGTACGGTCGCGCGGTTGATGCGCGATATGGGCCTGGCAGGGGTGATCCGGGGCAAACCGGTGCGTACGACCATCAGTGACAGAGCGGCGCCGTGCCCACTCGATCACGTCAATCGCAAGTTCTACGCGCCAGCGCCGAACATGCTCTGGGTGTCAGACTTCACCTACGTCGCGACTTGGGCGGGGTTCGTCTACGTCGCCTTTGTCATCGATACCTACGCCAGGCGGATCGTCGGCTGGCGGGCCAGCAGGACGGCGCATGCCGGCTTCGTACTCGACGCCCTGGAACAGGCGCTTCATGATCGACGACCGGCCCATCGGGGCGGTCTCATCCATCATAGCGACCGCGGATCGCAATATCTGTCCATCAAGTACACCGAGCGCCTCGCCGAAGCCGGGATAGAGCCGTCGGTCGGCAGCGTCGGAGACAGCTACGACAATGCTTTGGCCGAGACGATCAACGGCCTCTACAAGGCCGAGGTGATCCACAGACGTGGGCCGTGGCGCAGCTTCGAAGCCGTCGAATTCGCTACGCTCGAATGGATCGACTGGTTCAACCATCGTCGGCTGCTCGAACCCATCGGCAACATCCCGCCTGCCGAAGCCGAAGAACAATATTATGCTGCCGCAGACAACCTCGATATGGCAGCGTGACTCACAACCCAACGCCTCCGGCAGACCCGGCGCGGTTCAGCGACCCGTTGATCAAGAACACAACCGTAAGGCTAGACAAACAGGTCGCGGATAGCACTCAAATGGAATTGGTTGAGCAACCGACGTCGGCGATGCTCCCTTGCGTCATGGCGCATGTGACAGGCTTGGCATAGCGCGGCTAGGTTGCGGGGGCGGTTGTCGCCTGGGTCATGGTTGAGGTGCGCGCTGGCCAGGATCACGCGGGTCCGGCGGAACGGCAGGGGCGGTGCGATGCCTGCCAGGCCCGGCTGGGCGTGGATCATGGCGGTGGGGCTGGTCAGTGCCCTGACCCCCCTGCCCCGGCCGTCGCGCCAGCGGGCGCGGGTTTCGTCCCACCAGGTTCCGTCGCCGAGATGGACGATCTCGCGGCCGTGGGGGCGTCCGCAATGCTCGCATCGTCCCTTGGCGCGGTCGAAGCGGATCAGGGCGGACAGTTCGCGCCAGTCGATCGGGTAGAGCCAGCGATGTTCGCGTGCGATCGGCATGGCCCTTTGTGAATCGATATGTCGCAAACCAAAAGTGGAAAAGCGACTGATTCAGAAAACTCATCAACCCCTTCAAAAAAGCTCAAAAAATATATCCAAAGGTTAGAACGTTAGATTAGATTTAAAGGGTTAAGCGCTGTTTTCCACAGGCTAAAACGCGGGATTTTCTCGCTTTTTGGGAATCTCGGCGTTCCTGACGTATCGAGTATATGTTCCTGAAATATCGTGATGGGCGTTCCCGATGTATCGCCCGAGCGTTCCGAGAGTATCGTTGCCCGTTCCCGATATATCGAAAAGGCGTGACGAACGCCGATGAAGCGGGTCGGATTGAATCAGTTTTCGACCGATCCCGCATGGTGAGGTTCAAAGTGGAGACCCGCCGGGATGCGCGATCGTAGCGGTGATCGAACACGCGATATTTCGGGAACGCTTATGGGCTGCGCGTCACCCCATGCGCGGAATTTTTAGCGGCTGAAATGCCGGGGAGGGGCCTCATTCGCGCACCCCCCTCCCCTCTCGTCAGCGAAGCAGGTGCCGGTTCTTGGCGTCGAAGCGGCGCACATAGCCGATAAAGGCGTTCTGATAGCTGACGGGCGTGCGGGCGGGATCGCCCTCGACCCAGGCTTTGAATTCGGCGTGGAGGGTCTGATAGTCCCAGCCGGGACATTCGGACCGCAGCAGCGCCAGGGTCGCGTCGGTGATTTCCCCGAAGGTCGACCGGGTCGACAGGCTCTTGACGCTGCGCCGGATCAGCGCGCTGGCATCCAGGTCGCGGTCGGCGGGGGGCGGCGGAGTGTCTTCCAGCGTCGGTGCCTTGGGCTGGGGGGCGGCAGCGGCCTTGGGCTTCTTCGGCGCACGGACGGCGGGCGTGGCCCCCTCCCCTTCGGCGCGCCTCCGCATCCTGAGGCTCGGCTCCCGCTTGCCCTCGGCCTGTTCGAGCGTCAGGGCATAGCCGGGCAGCTCGTTGCGTTCGGCGATCTTGGCGATCTCGAACTTGAAGCGGCGATATTGCCCCTCGGCCCCCGATTTCTCGAACAGGGTCGGCATGGAGATGGCGAAGCCCCCCTCCCCTGCCCCGCCGGCATGTTTGCGCGCGACCTTGTACAGCCAGCGCTCGCGCCCGCCCGAAATGTCGAAATAGGCGCGGTCGATCGACAACACGCCGCCCGTCATCAGAACGCCTTCGTAGAACCAGCTCGACAGCTCGATCGTCATGCCGCGCGAGCGTTCGGTCTTTTCATCGACCAGCTGCGTCCAGCCGTCGAGCCAGCTGAACGTCGCCTCGCGCCGGTTCTCCGCCCGGATATTGGTCTTGACCGTGGTCGACACGAGCCGATCGAGCGCCTGGCCGAGCAGCTCATAGGCGCGCCCCGTCGGCTGGCGGCCGATCGCGCGCAGCAGGTCATAGGGCATCAGGTGCAGCTTGCGCGGCACGTCGTTGATCCCCCGCCGCGCCATGTCGGCCAGCATCGAGGCGCAATAGATCAGGATGTCGGCATCCCAGATCGTGGCCATGCCATAATCGGGATTGCCCGACACATGCACCCACAGCTTACCGTCGGGCGAGCGGTAGTCGATTGGTTTGACGCGTTTCGACTTGGCCAGGCTGAAGAAGGGCCGCTCCATCATCTCGCGCTGGTCGCGCAGCGGCAGGTCGGCGAGATAGGGCAGGAACAGCTCGAACTGTTCGGCCGATCCGTCCTTGGGCTTGGTGCTCATGCGCGCATGTCCCGGCACATGTTTCCCCGGGGAAACATGCGGGATGGGCGGACGACGGTGTTTCCCCGGGGAAACATCAGGGTTGAAGCCCCCTGCCCGTCTGTTCGAGATGCTCGAGAGCACCACGCAGCGCCTTCACGATTTCCTCGACATCCGCGCCCGAACCGGCGTGCAGCCGCACCGTCACGCCCTGGCGATTGGCCGACTGGACCGACAGCACGGGGCGGCCATAGCGGTTGTGATAGCTGTAGCGCTCCGGCTCGCCGTCCTCGCCCAGCATCATCTTGCGCGCGGTCAGCAGGCGGTGGAGCACCTCGCTGGCGGCAATGGGGGGCAGGCCGTCCTCGCGCCGCTCGGCCTGCTGGCGAGCGATATACTGGGCCACGCCGATGATCGCGGGCGCCTCCATGGGGTCCTGCATCGCCTGCGCCAGCGCATAGCCGGGCTTGAGCTGCACCTCATGCGGCGAGGCGAAGGCGCCGACCACCTCGTCGGGCAGCGCGGCGACCTTTAGCATCTTGGACAGCCAGCCCTTGGACAGCTTCAGCCGCTCGGCCATGCGGGTCTGGTGGTTGCCATAATGGGTGGTCAGCGCGGCGAGGTAATTGCGCGCCCGTTCGAAGTCCGAGACATCGGCGCGCGCGCGGTTCTCCAGATCGGCGAGGCGGAACGCGGCCTCATCGTCCAGCTGCGCGACCTGCGCCACGAAGACCATGTCGGGATAGCTGTTGGCGCGCAGCCAGCTGATCGACCAGTGACGCCGGGTCCCTGCGATCACCTCATAATCGTGATCGGGATCGCCCTCGATCCGGCGGACCACGGCGGGGACCTTCTGCCCCCCTTCGGCGATGATCGAGTCGATTAGCTCGCGGCAATGCGCCTCGGTCAGCAGGTCGTAATTGCGGGCATTGCCCGGCCAGATCTTCACCCGCGCGGGGTCGAGCAGCAGCTGCGTGACCTGCCGCACCTCACCGCTGGCGACGCGGGCGAGCGCGGATTCGCGCCCCAACAGCGTCGTGCCACGGCTGCGTTCCGCCACGGCCTCACGAACCGGGGCAGGGGCCTCCGCCTCTTCCTCCGCCAGCAGGGCCGCCAGATAATCGGATTGTTTACGCGCCATCTTATGCCTCCCGCCCGGAACATAGGCAGAACATTATAATGTAGGAAAGAGGAGTCGGATCAAGCCGCCGCATGGATTACTGCCTCCTCGCTGGCGGGTTCGACCCGGCCCCAGCTCTGGCGGACCAGCTGCTCGACCTGTCGCATCGCCTCGTCCAGATTGGCGCGGCAACGTTTGTGGGTCTTGGGCGTGCCGATCGGCTTTTCCAGTTCATAGACGGTCATCATCCGCATTGCGGCATGGCTGATCTCGGCCGACTCGAGGATGGGGACGGGGAGCAGCGCGGGGCCGAAGCTCTGCTCCATGATCGCGCGGACCATGGCGTGGCTGGGGTCGTTGCCGTCAAACTTGGAACAGATCAGCCGGACGAACTGGTAATCGACCTCGATCCCGGCACCCGTCAGCTGGTTGAGCACCTGGTCCATCATCGACAGGAACTGCACGGTCGAACAGAAATCGGGCGTCGTCGCGGCCATCGGCACCAGCAGCGCATTGGCCGCCTGCATCACCGCCAGGCTGATCGTGCCCAGCGCCGGGGGCGGGTCGAGCAGCACCACGTCGTAATTGCGCGCGAGGTCCGCCAGGCCGCGCTTCAGCTTGCGGAAGCGCGCCGCCAGCACCGACCCGCCGTCCGAGCCCGCCGCGGCCAGCTCATATTCGACGTCGAACAGCTCCAGGTTCGACGGGATCAGGTCGACATTGGGCCAGGGCGTCGGCTTGACCGCATAGGCCAGGTCGGTCTGGGTCGGGTCGATCGACAGATAGGGGTAGAGCGTCTCTTCGCGCGTGACGTTGAAATGCGGGTTGAAGCCGAACAGCGTCGTCGTGGTCGCCTGGCTATCGCAATCGACGACCAGCACGCGGTAGCCCTGCACGGCGAAATAATGGGCGAGGTGGGTGGTGACGGTCGACTTGCCGACGCCGCCCTTGAAGTTCTGGACCGCGATGATCGCGGGGATGTCGAGCGGCGCGCGGGCCGGGGAGGCGCCCAGCACCTCGCGCATGTGGAGCAGTTCCTCGACCGTATAGCCCAGCCGACGGCCGCTTTCCGAAGCCGGGGCAGGGGGGAGGCGGCCATCCTCCTCGGCCATGCGGATGCGGTTGGTCGAACAGCCGAGCAGCTGCGCCGCCTCCGCGATGCCGAAACGGACGTGCAGGCCTTTGCGGCTTTCCGGCAGGAATGCCTTGCGACGAAGCCGCTCGATCATCCGCTCGCCCGCGCTGGCCAGATCACCGATCTGGGACAGCATTGCATGATCTTCCGCCACTCGCGCACCCCTTGAAGCTTTTGGGTTTGGTTAATGGCAAAGTTCATTCAATTGGGCAAGGTGGGGCGAATGTTTCCCCGGGGAAACTTGATCCTCCCCGGCACGGGGAGGGGGACCATGCGCAGCATGGTGGAGGGGGTTCGCCGCTAGGGGCGACCTGTGAGGAAGCCCCCCTCCGTCAGGCCTGCGGCCTGCCACCTCCCGTGCCGGGGAGGATTTTCAGGACACTATCATCCATACAGCCATCCCGATCATCATCAGATTCTCGGTCAGCGACAGGAAGCCCAGCGGCACGTTGCTCGATCCGCCGACACAGGCGCATTTCAGTTCGCGCCGGTCGATATAGACCGCCTTGACCACCGACACCGCGCCGATGCCCCCGATGAACAGCGCGATCGGCACCGACAGCCATTTCGCGATCCCCGCGATCATCAGCACCCCCGCCATCGCCTCGGCAAAGGGATAGACATAGGAATAGGGCACCCAGCGCTTGGCGAGCAGGTCGTAGTTGAGGAACATGGTCGCGAAGCTCTCGACATTCTGGAGCTTCAGCAGCGCCAGCACCGCCATGCTGAACGCGACGAACCATTCGATCGCGCGACCCGTGAAGGGGGTGGCATAGACCGCCTGGCTGGCCGCCAGCGCCATCAGCGCGGTCATGACGAAAAGCGCGGCGACCGGGCGATAGCTGGTCGCTTTGGGATCGGGCACATGCTTGCCGAAGAAGCGGCGCAGATCGTCATAGCCTCCGACCCGCTCGCCCCCGACGAAAATCTGCGGCGTAGTCTTCACGCCGTGCTCGGCCTTGAAGGCGTCGGTCTCCTCACGGGTGCGCAGCCAGCGGTCATCGACCTCGTAACCCTGTCGGCGCAGCAGGTCCTTCGCCTTCAGGCCATAGGGGCAGGTGTGGGTGGGCATCACCATGCGGTACAATATGGCTTTACGGGGCGCGGTCATGGTCCTTCTCCGGCTGGGGTCCATGCGCCATATGGCATCCGTACCATGGTACGGAGTCAAGACATGGGTGAGTGGACAATCGCCGGATTGGCGCGCGAGGGCGGGGTGGGGGTGGAGACGATCCGCTATTACCAGCGGCGCGGGCTGATGCCCTTGCCCGAGCGTGTGCCGGGGCCCGGCGGGGCAGGGGGCATCCGTCGCTATGGCGAGGGGGATGTGAGGCGGTTGCGCTTCATCCGGTCGGCACAGGAAGCAGGCTTCACGCTGGAGCAGATCGGCGAGCTGCTGGCGCTGGATGCGACCGACGACCGGGCGCGGGTGCGGGAACTGGCGAAGACGCGCATCGCCGCGCTCGATGCGCAGATCGCAGGCCTGCAAAAGGCGCGGGGCGCGCTCGCGCATCTGGCGAGAGAATGCGGGAGCGGCGGAGAGGGGCCGTGTCCGATCCTGATGTCGTTCGAGCAGACCCACTGATCCTCCCCGGCCCGGGGAGGGGGACCGCCGCGAAGCGGTGGTGGAGGGGGCGTGCCACAAAGGACGTCCTGTGCCGAAGCCCCCCTCCGTCAGGGCTTCGCCCTGCCACCTCCCCGTACCGGGGAGGATTAGGTTGGCAGATAGCCTGCCCGTATCAGAAACGCCCGGAGCGATTCTGGGAAGCTCCTGAAACGCGGTCCCTTGTCCGGCTGCCAGATGTCCCTGCCCCGCTCATAATGCGCCAGCATCTTAACCCAGGCGGAGCGGAAGCGTCCCGCGCGGGCGGCATCGGCGACATAGGCGGCGCAGGTTCCGTTGCGATAGGTTTCCTTCGACAGGCAGTGGGGTTCCAGCAGCGCCATGTCGGCTGCAAAGACCGGGCGCAACGCAGGATCGCGGCTTTCGTCGACCACGCGGCCGTTCTCCACCGCGAAGACCCGGGGCGGGCGCGGGGTGCAGGCGTTGCAGCCGAAGGCGCTGTCGAACGCCCCGTCCCGCAACGTCAGGTCGAGGAACCCGTCCCCCGACAGATCGTGCGGTTCGTCGGCGATCTGCCCTTGCAGGGGGTGGGCCGGCGTCTGGCCGAGGGGAAGGACGCGATAGCCCGTCCCGCTCGGCACCAGGAACTGTACGCTGAGGTCGCCGCCCGATCCGCCCGACTGGCTCTCGACGATGACGCCGGGGCGGGGATCGCTGCGGCGGAACCGCACGACCGCGATCCGGGCATAGCCGCTTTGCGGATCGGTCGTCACCGATAGCGGCGTGACACCGCCCGCGCGCACCGTGACCTGCGCCTGATTGTTATAGCCTTCCCAGCGACAGTCGCCATCGCCCTGCGGATGCGCGGGGCAGGGCAGGGGGGCCACCTCCACCGACACGCCGCCCGAGGTGAAGGCCATGGGCGCGCGGCTCGACGGCAGCCAGGTCTGGAAATGGCCGATCGGGACGGACACGGGCGCAGCCGTCCCCGGAACGCTGGCGAGAAGAAGCGCAGGCAGCAGCAGCAGAAGCATGGGAATCGCCCGAGGGGACAGGACCGTCCCGCCGCGATCATGCGAGGCGCCGGGGCGTTGCGCAAGCCGTCCGAGCGCGATCAGCTCGTTATGGCCGGAGCCTTGGCGCGCTGCTCCGCGATATAGTGCAATTCCCGCTGCGCCAGCGCGTCGTCGGGGTTCAGCGCCAGCGCGTCGCGATACCGCTTCTCCGCCTCGTCATAACGGTGCAGCTCGGTCAGCGCATAGCCCTGGCAGCGCAGGGCCGCGCCCTGTTGCATCGGCCTGATCGCTGGGTCCGAAATCCGGACGGCCTCGCTCGCCTGGGTGCAGATGGCCAGCATGTGCGGCCAGTCCTTTTCCAGCCGGATCAGCTGGCCATATTCGGTCTGATACTGCGCATACATCGGTGCCAGCACCATCAGGCGTTCGTAGATCGCCTTGGCCTCCGCCACCCGGCCGAGATCGACCAGCGCATAGCCCTTCAGATAAAGCGCGGTGCAATAGCCGGGCGGCAGCGCGACCGCCGCCACCTTATCCTTGGCCGCGATCGACAGGTAGAGCAGCGTCTCCTGCAACGACATACCGCAATAGATGCGCCGGGTTTCGCTCGCATGATCCGCCTCATAGGCGGCGAGGACCGGCGTCAATATGTCGAGCGCCGCTTGGGGCTGATGCAGGCGCACCGATCGGGCGGCCGCCTGAAGCTGCGGCGTCATCCGCTCGTCGAGCGACGGGGGCTTGGTGACGGGAGGGGCGGGGGCGGGGGCCGCCTGAACGGCCAGCAGCAGCGCCGCGATCGAAGACAACAGGCTCATCGCCACTCCCCCCTCGACCATGCGGGCCTCGCATGGTTCGGGATGAGCCTACATCATCGGTATTGGCCGATTCCTGACGGCATCATGACGAAGATGTACCGGGCGGAGGGCATCCGATGTCTCGACCGATCCCGATGGCGGACATAGGGTCGAGCTATGGCGTGATAAGGATATTGTCTGTGGGGGCATGGGGCGCATTGATCATGGGCTTCTTCGGCGCGGTGTTCGCTGCGATGACGCTGTATTGGCAATGGCACCTTCACGGCGTCGTGCTGGCCCTGCCCTTTCTGGAGTTCATCCTGATCAGTATCGCCGCGAACCATGTGATCCGTACGCCGGGCGAGGGCATCAGGCCGTCACCGTGCGAAGAGCGCGCCATCTTGTGGAGCAGTATCGGCGAAGGCGTCGGGCTCTTCCTCGCCGCCAACATCGTCATGAACCTACATCGGCCCGATCTACTTTTGCCGTCGATGGCGCTGGTGGTCGGACTGCATTTCCTGCCGATCGCGTTCGCCGCGGGCTTCCGGCCGTTCTACGGGCTGGGAACGGCGCTGATCGTGGCCGCGATCATGGGCTTCGTCATCAAGGCCCCGACGGGCGGCGAAGTAGCGGGGTTCATGGCGGCGGTTGCGCTCTGGCTGGCGTCCGGCATGGCCCTGCGGCGCGACGGACTGGCAAAGGCGCGCACGGCCTGACCGGGTGGCTGACAAGCGCCGACGGAACCAACGCACAGCCCCGCCGCTATGCCGGGCATGGCAAATGACGACGACAAGCCCGGCCGTGTCACCCACCGTGCCGTCCCCAGCGGCCGCTTCGCCCGTGCGGGCGCGTTCGGGCGGCTGGCGGGCGGGGTCGCGGGCGGGATGCTGGCCGAGGGCGCGCGCCGGCTGGCGAGCGGCGAGCGGCCCAAGCTGGGCGACCTGATCCTGACGCCGGGCAATGCCGCGCGCGTCGCTGACCGGCTATCGCACCTGCGCGGCGCGGCGATGAAGCTGGGCCAGATGATCTCGATGGATGCGGGCGACCTGTTGCCGCCCGAGCTTCAAACCATCCTTGCGCGGCTGCGCGACCAGGCCTACCGGATGCCGCCCGCGCAGCTCGACAAGGTGCTCAAGGCGCAGTGGGGCGGCGACTGGCGACGCAAATTCCGCCATTTCGAGGCCGCCCCCATGGCGGCCGCCTCGATCGGGCAAGTCCACCGCGCGACCCTGCCCGATGGCCGGGTGCTGGCGATCAAGGTGCAATATCCGGGGGTGCAGGGCAGCATCGACTCGGACGTCGACAATGTCGCGACCCTGTTGCGCGTGTCGAACCTGATCCCGCCCTCGATCGATCTCAAGCCATTGCTCGAGGAAGCCAAGCGCCAGCTGGCCGAGGAGGCGGATTATCTTCGCGAGGCCGACCGCATGGAGGCTTATGGCGACCGGCTGGCGGGCGATCCGCGCTATGTCGTGCCCCGGCCGGAGCGCGCGCTGACCACGCCCTTGCTGCTGGCGATGGACTTCGTGCCGGGCCAGTCGATCGATATGCTGGCCGAAGCGCCCCAGGAGACGCGCGACACCGCGATGACCGCGCTGATCGAGCTAGTGCTGCGGGAATTGTTCGACTTCGGCATGATGCAGACCGATCCCAACTTCGCCAATTATCGTTGGCAGGCCGAGACGGGCCGCCTCGTCCTGCTCGACTTCGGCGCGGCGCGCGACGTGCCGTCCGAGACCGCCGCCTCCTATCGCCGGTTGATCGAGGCGGGCCTCGCGCATGATCGTGACCGCATCCGCGAGATCGCGGTGGAGACGGGTTTTCTGGGCGAGAAAGCCGTCGCCGCGCACCGTCCGGCGGTCGACCGGATCATCGCCGCGATCGACGACACCATGGCGAGGCCCGGCCCCTTCGACTTCGGCGACCGCGCCTTCGTGCCGGTGGTGCGCGAGGAGACGAAGGCGATGATCGCCGACCGCGACACCTGGCATGTCCCCCATGTCGAGACGCTGTTCGTCCAGCGCAAGATCAGCGGCACCGCGCTGCTCTGTGCGCGGTTGAAGGCGCGGGTCGATATACGCGGGCTGGCGGCGGAGGCGATCGGGGCCGACCTTTCCCTCGCCCCTCTTTGAGGGGAGAGGGTTGCGCACACTTGGTCTTTGCGAAAGCAAAGGCCTAGTCGGAGCTGGGTGAGGGGTGGGCGCGCAGGGCGCGCGCGAGCCAGAGGCTCGCTCGACCCCTCACCCAAGCTGCGCTAGCCAGCACGCTGGCAAGCTCCGCTTACCCTCTCCCCTGTCCAGGGGAGAGGGTAAGAAGGGGCATCTCCATAGCCTCCGAAAGTTCCTCCCCGGATCGTCTCAACGGTGAGACGGGGCGGCTTGCCCCATGGGCAGTGCCAAATGATTGACCTACAGACCGAAATCGAGGCGGATGGCGTGTCCCAACCATGTCGTTCGTCTCACCCAGTATCCCGTATCCAGCGTCAAAGGCCGATCTTGCTCGCCCTGCCTCGTGCCCTTTCCATGCCATGCCGTTCGATCCGGCGGACGGACTACGCGGTGGGGGCATGACGATGATGGAGCCGATCTGGCACGTGTCTACGGGGGATCGCGCGACGCTCGACCGCACGGCCGAGGCGCTGTGCGCGGAATTCGCCATCGCATGGACCGCGCGGGCCTCCTGGGGCACCTGGGAGCAGCTGACCGATTTGCGGGCGGGCCATCCCGCCTTCGTCATCCGCCATACGGCCGAGGGAGACGGGCTGGACACCCAGCGCTGGGGGATTGGCGAGGGGCGCGAGGCGACCACCCGCATCCCCGGTCTGTCGCTGCCCTGGTGGCGTCGGCTGGCCGAGCGTCCGGTGCAGCGCTGCCTGATCCCGCTGACCGCCTGCACCCTTGCCGCATCGGAGCAGCCCGGCCGCGACCGGCGTGCGACCTGGTTCGCGCTGGCCGAAGAGCCGGTCTTCACCGTGGCGGGGCTGTGGCGCGAGAGCGGCGACGCGCGCTGCTTCGCGCTGGTCGAATGCGAGGGGGATGACCGTTCACCCATGCCGATGATTATCGCGGCTGCGGATCGCGAACGCTGGCTGCACGGGTCGATCGAGGACATCGCCGCGCTGCAACGGCCATGCCCGCCCGAGGCCCTGCGGATCGGCCTCCCCCGGCCCGCCGCGCCCGTCTATCCGCCATCGCAAGCCCCGTTCTGAGACCCTTCTCCCTCTCCCCTCGCTGAGGGGAGAGGGTTGCGCAGACTTGGTCTTTGCGAAGGCAAAGGCCTAGTCGGAGCTGGGTGAGGGGTGATCGCTCGCGTAGGCGAGCGCGAGCCTTTGGCTCGCTCGACCCCTCACCCAAGCTGCGCTAGCCAGCAGGCTGGCAAGCTCCGCTAACCCTCTTCCCTGTCCAGGGGAGAGGGATTCATCGAAAGGAACCCAGTGCCGCTCTCGCTCCCGCCACGGGGTTATCGCATCGCGGGGCTGATGGCGCTGGTCCATATGCTGGCGGTGGGCGACCGTTTCCTGCTGTCGATCCTGATAGAGCCGATCAAGGCCGATCTGGGGCTGGGCGACGCCGCGATCGGGGCGTTGCAGGGACCGGCCTTCGCCTTCGTCAACGGGGCCGCAGTGGTGCCGATGATCCTGCTAGCGCGGCGCTGGCCGCTCGCCCGGCTGCTGGCGCTGGCGCTGATCGGGTCGAGCGTGGCGACGACTATGTCGGCGTTCGCCGGATCGGTCGACCTTCTGATCCCCGCGCGGATGCTGCTGGGGCTGGCGCAGGCCGCGGTCGTGCCCGCCGCCATGGGGCTGATCGTCGCCGCCATGGTGCCCGGCCATCGTGGGCGGGGGATCAGCCTGTTCACCGGGGGCGCGTCGCTGGGGCGCGGGCTGGCGATGGTCGGGGGCGGGGGGCTGCTGGCGCTCTTCACCCTGATGGCGCTGCCGGTCGCACCGTGGCGGCTGACCTTTGCGAGTGCCGGGCTGTTCGGCCTGCCGCTCGCGCTCGTCGTCTGGCGGATCGCCGAGCCTGTCGCGCTGTGCGAGGACCGGCGCGGGCGGATGGGTGCAGCGCTGCGCCACATGGTCGCCGACCGGGCGATGCTGGCGCCGCATATCCTGTCGGCGCTGTGCGCGGTGCTGGTCCTGCAATCGCTGACCAGCTGGTCGGCCAGCCTGCTCATCCGGATGCATGCGCTCACCCCGCCCCAGGCGGGCTTTCAGGTCGGGATCGCGATGATGCTGGCGGGGGCGGGGGGCCATGCGGTGGGCGGAGCGCTCGCCGATCGCCGGGGGCAGGAGGGCGCGCCGGTGCTGATGCTGGCCGGGCTGGCGCTCTGTACGGTGGCACTGTGGCCGCTGACCCGGACGGATAGTCTGGCGGTTGCGGTCGCGGCGCTGGTGGTCGCCGTGGTCGGCCTGTCGATCGCGCTCGCCAACGCGATGATCGGGCTTCAGGCGCGTATCCCGCCTTCGCTCCGGGTCGAGGGGACGGCGATCTTCCTGACGCTGGTGACGCTGCTCGGCACCGCGTTGGGTCCCTGGGCCGTCGGACTGGCGAGCCAGGCGATCGCCGGGCCGACCGGGCTGGCCGAGGCGATCGGCCGGGTGCTGGGCGCGACCTGCCTGCTGGGCTGCGGTGCGGCCTGGGTGGCCGGGCGGCGTATCTCCCTTCCTCCCCTATAGGGGAAGGAAGGGGTGGCCCTCAATCCAGCTCCTGCATCCACCCGTTCCACCGGCGGGTGCCCGTCTCCACGGGGTCGCCGCGATCCTCGCGGACGCGGGCGCGATAGGCGGCGGGGTCGATGCCCTGATCCGCCTGAAAGGCGCGGACCAGCGCGGCCGCGCTGCCCAGCCCGTAGGCCTGTGCCAGCGCCGCGAGATCCGGCTCTCCCGGCTGCTCCAGCGCGCGGCGGACCGCATCGATGCGGCGTCGGCGGACATGGCCCGCCACCCCGCCGGTCCGCTCGTACAGCCGGTAGAGCGTCGCACGCGACACGCCGACCCGCTCGGCGATCGCGGCGCCGGTGAGCTGGCGGTTGGCGATCTCGCGATCGATCAGCTGCTCGACTGCCTCGCGCCGCAGATGGTCCTGCCGCCGCGCCTCCACCCCCAGGTCGCGCGGGCCGCCCAGCGCGGTCGGCAGCAGCTCGATCAGCGCGCGCGCGAACGCCCCGTCATGCCGGTCGTCCAGCGTCGGGGCGTGGCGGACCAGCATCTGCAGGAATTCGCCCAGGATCAGCGTGTCGGGCGCATGGACGACCAGCCCGTGCAGCGCGCCCAGGCTCCCCAGTGCCGCCAGCGCAAGATCGCGCGCGATGCTGGCGGTGATGAGGTGCAGGTCGTGCGCCTCGGTCCGGTGGCCGCGCCGCGTGTCGAGGAAGACAATATCCCCCGGCCCCGCCCGGTCGAAGCCGCTGCGCCCCTGGCCGATCAGCGTGCCCGACACGACATGGTGGAGCAGGATATGGTCGAAGCCGTCGCTCGTCACCCGTTCCTCGCGGGCATGGGCCATGCCCGACAGATGCCGGTCGAACAGCAGCATGTGGCGAAATCGCCAGCCGGTGACGCGGGCGCTGAACGGCCCGTCGAGCCGCTCGACATCGGCGCCCTGCGCATAGAGCTGGCGATAGCGCGCAAAGGCGAGGTCCGGATCCATGCCCTCGCTGGAAAAGCCGATCGCTTCCTTCAAACCCTGCTCCCGTTCATTCGTCCTCTCCGGTCGTTGGGGGACGCCGGGATAATGTGACCTGGATCAATCCGCCATGGGCCTAATAGCTCCCTGATCGAGGGCAGCCTTGAAGATCGTGCAAAAAACAGGCATATGATGAGCACGATGTTTGCATGCCGGGAGTGAGCCGATGATCGCCGCCTTTCTGGACGATATCCGCGATCACGACATGATCGCCCCGCGCCGCATGGCCGAGCGGTTGCGCCTGCCGCTGACCCGGCTGGCCAAGCTGGCGCAGGTCAACCGCAACACCATGGCCGCCAAGCCGGGCAGTCCGGCGGTCCAGGCACGGCTGGGCGAGATCGCCCGCATCATCACCCGCGCGGCCGAACTGTCGGGCGACGAGGGCCGCGCGATCATCTGGTTCCGCCACCAGCCGCTGCCCGGTTTCGGCAAGACCCCCGAACAGCTGGTCGAGGAAGGCCATGCCGCGCTGGTCCTCGGCGACCTGGATCGCATGGCCGAGGGTGTCTATTCCTGATTCGGCAAGGGGCGGCGCATGACCTATCCTCTGCGCGCGCTGTCCTGTCCGCTCTGGCGGATGCTGACGATCCGCTATCAGCGCGATCCCCTGTCGGGGGAGGGGGCGCGGCGTCATGGCGGACGCTGGAACGCGCCGGGACAGGCGGCGCTGTATCTGGGCACCGACCACGCCACCGCCATCGCCGAATTCTACCAGGGCCTCGCCAAGCCCGGCACGCTGGCGCCCTACCGCCTGGAGGCGACGGCGATCGCCGACCTGACCGACGGGCAGGGGCATCCGGCCGATGATGGGGTGGCGCAGGCCATGGCCGCCCCCTGGAAACACATCGCCGAAATCCAAGGGGGCATCCCGCCAAGCTGGACGCTGGCGGCATCACTGATCGAGATGGGTGCGGAGGGCGCGCTGGTCCCCTCGGCGCAGAATCCGGGCGGAACCGCGCTGGTCCTGTGGCGCTGGCACCGGGCAGGCGGGGACGGGGAGGGGGCTGAACTGGCATTGCTCGACCCGGATGGGGCGCTCCTGACCAAGCATTGAAGCGATGTGGAGATGGCGAAGCCGCGACATCTCAAAAGCCCATGATGACACCCTTGTCATCATAAAAACCACATCATCCCCCCACATCGTCATCAAGCCGCAATGATCCGGCACCAAGGGACGGCCGCATAATCCTTTGGGGGGAATCCATAGCATGATCTCGTTCAACCCGCGTTTTGCGGGGCGCCTCTTTGCGTCCAGCGCGCTCGCTCTTCTGATCGCCACGCCCGCCTTTGCGGCCGATCCCGAGCCCACGGCCGAACCGGCCAAGACCGCCGCGGCCGACGACCAGAAGACCAATGCCGAGGGCGCGCTGAATGAGGTCATCGTCACCGCCGAGAAGCGGCCCCAAAGCCTGCAGAAGACACCGATCGCGATCTCGGTCCTCTCGGCCGAGGACCTTCAGAACCGTCACGTCCAGTCGCTGGTCGACCTGCAGGACGGCGCGATCCCGTCGCTCCGCGTGGCGCCCTTCTATTCGCGCAACTCGGCGCTCATCATGAACATTCGCGGCATCGGCGTGCTGGCCGACAGCAACCAGCCCGCGCGTGACCAGGGCGTCGGCGTCTATATCGACGGCGTGTATCTGGGCCGTGCGCAGGGGCTGGGCACCGCGCTCTATGACATCGAGAGCATCGAGGTGTTGAAAGGCCCGCAGGGCACGCTGTTCGGCCGCAATACCGAGGGCGGCGCGGTCAGCATCGTCACGAAGAAGCCGACCGGTGAGTTCGGCCTAACCGCGACCGCAGGCATTGGCAATTTCGGCAGCCACAAGGCCGAGGCGCATCTCAACCTGCCCGAATGGCATAATTTCAGCGTCAAACTGGACGGCATCGTCACCAAGCGCGACGGGCTGGTCGTCAACCCGCTGCCCGGACAGGCCGATTTCAACGGCTTCGACCGGCACGGCGCGCATGTCGAGGTGCTGTGGAAGCCCGAAAGCGGGGTCAGCGCCGACTATGCGTTCGACACCTCCTACGACGCCTCGACCCCGCTCTATCTCCAGACGATCACCAACGGCACGCTGACCCGCGCGCCCGCTTTGCCGCTCCAGCCGAACCGGGTGCGCCGCGCCAGCATCGGCGTGCCGCAGCAGGAGAGCATCGGAAAGACTCACGGCCATCGCCTGACTTTGGGCCTCGACCTCGCGCCCGGCCTTCAGCTCAAGTCGATCACCGCGTATCGCGAGCTGGACCAGAGCCAGTATGACAATGGCGGCCAGAACAGCACCACCTTCAAGCCGAACGGCAGCTTCAGCCGCTACAGCCTGGCGGGCTTTGCGCAGAACCAGTTCAGCCAGGAAATCCAGCTGATCGGCGATACGCCGCGCCTGAAATATGTCGCGGGCGCCATGGCCTATCGCGAGCATACCACCGACAATGCCCAGGCGTTCAACACGATGACGTGGAACGCCGACGGCACCGCCGCGACCGTCGCCACCTACAACATCGCGACCGTCCCCTTCGACCGCGCGAGCCGGATCACGACGCGAAGCATCGGCGTGTTTGGCCAGGCGACCTGGACCCCGGCGATCCTGGACGACCGGCTGCACGTCACGGGCGGCGCGCGCTACACCCGCGACATGAAGCATGGCGAGCTGTTCATCGTGAACGGCAAGACGCCCAATGTCGATGGCGTGGTGGGCCCGCGCCAGCTGGACGCCGCCTGGTCGCGCGTCGACCCGCTGCTGACGCTCGCCTATGACGTGACGCGCGACGTGCATGTCTATGGCAAATGGTCGGAGGGGTATAAGTCGGGCGGCGCCAATTCGCGCTCGCTGCGCTATGCGCCGTTCAACCCCGAAACGCTGTCGATGTTCGAGATCGGCGCCAAGAGCGAGTTTCTCGACCACCGCGCCCGCCTGAACCTGGCCGCCTATACCGGCGCGTACAAGGCGATCCAGATCGACTTCCAGGCGAATTACCTGCAGGTCGACGCGCAGGGCAATCTGCTCCAGACCAACCGCACCACCATCGAGACGACCAACGCGCCGGGCACCGGCCGCGCCAAGGGGATCGAGGCGGAGCTGACCTTCGCGCCGATGACCGGGCTGACGCTGGGCGCCAGCTATTCCTATAATGACGTGACCATCCCGGCGACGGTCAACCCCTTCCCGCAAGGGGCGACCGGCGTGATCGTGACGACGCCGATCAAGATCTACCCGGTCTATACCCCGGCGCACGCCGCCAGCGGATCGATCGACTATGACCGGCCGATGGGTGACTATAGCCTGGTCGCGCATCTCGATGCCAATTACGACAGCGGCTTCTATGCCAATTACAACGACCCCGCGCCCGGCGTCAGCCAGCCCAAGGGCGATCCGGGCTTCGTCGTCAACGGCCGGATCGGCGTGACCGACATCGCGCTGAACGGGACGGGCGCGCGGCTGAGCATCTCGGTCTGGGCGCGCAACCTGCTGAACGAGCAGCATATGTTCTACAAGGGGCTGAACACGCTGACCGGCGTGTCGGGTTTCTTCAACGAGCCGCGCACCTATGGCCTGGAAGCGACGGTGAAGTTCTGATGCGCGGGACGATCGCCCTCGCGCTGCTGGTCGCGGTTCCGGCGGGGGTGGGGGCTTCGGCCCCCCTCCCCACGGGCACCCCCGTGGCCGCCCATAACCGCGTCCTGCCGCTTCAGGGCGGGCGGAATTTCCGCGATCTGGGCGGCTATCGCACGGTTGACGGCCGGACGGTGAAATGGGGGCTGCTCTATCGCTCGGGCCAGATGCACGACCTGACGCCGGCGGATTACGTGACGCTGCAAAAGCTGGGCATCCGCACCGTCTGCGACTTTCGCGACACGCGCGAGCGCACGACCGAGCCGACGCTCTGGCCCGCCGGGCAGAGGCCGAAGGTGCTGAGCGACGATTATGCGCTCGACATGAGCGCGATGAAGATCCCCGGCGATCCGTCGACCTGGACCCATGAACAGGTGGTCACGGCGATGACCGCGACCTATCCCAAGCTGCTCGACCAGTTCAACGGCCAGTACCGCCGCATGTTCGCCGAGCTGCTGGCGGGCGACGTGCCGCTCGCCTTCCACTGCACTGCGGGCAAGGACCGCACCGGCGTCGCGGCCGGGCTGCTGCTGACCGCGCTGGGCGTGCCGAGGGCGACGATCGTCGACGACTATCTGCTGTCCAACCAGCATATGGCGCCCAGCCCTGCGCACCCGACCGGCTTCTGGGCGAAGCTGTCGCCGGAGGCCGCGCGGACCTTCGCCGGGGTCGACCGGCGCTATATCGACGCGGTGTTCGCGGTGACCGACCGCCATCCCGGTGGGACGATGGGGTATTTGCGCGACGAACTGGGTCTGGATGGGGGCAAGATCGCCAAGCTGCGCGCCATGTATCTGACCAAGGCGTGACCGTCATTCCTCCCCTGGAAGGGGAGGTGGCGCGCGCAGCGCGACGGAGGGGTGTCCCGGCTGGAGAGGCAACGGAACCTCGCAACGGGTGACACCCCTCCGACAGCGCTTCGCGCTGCCACCTCCCCTTGCAGGGGAGGAATTAGCTTTTGGCGAGGCTGCCTCGGAAATCGATTGTGAAGCCCCCGTCATCAACCCGTCATCGTCCTAACATCGCACCGTAACAATGCCCCGCCACGGGGGCGGGAACGACCGGCGCCGGGGGGTGTCGGCACGACCAAGCGCCCAAGGGGAACATCATGCACGTCGTCCGTTCCGGCTTCCGCGGTCTCGCGGGGGCCTCTCTGATCGCATTGGGCTTTGCCGCGAGCCCCGCATTCGCCATGAGCGTGGATGCGGATGCCGCGACCGCGGGTGTGCCCGCGGCGGGGCCGATCCTGTCGGGGCGCATCTATGACGCGACCGGCGTCGCGCTGCCTGGCGCGCGCGTGGTGGTCGAGGGAACGGGCGCGCAGGCGACCACCAATCTCCAGGGCGAATTCAGCATCATCACGCCCGAGACGCCGGGCGACATCACCCTGCTGGTCGACTATCTCGGCCGTCCCACCGTCACCCGCGTCGTGCCTGCGGCGGAGCGGGGCCGCCCGGTCTCGCTGACCCTGCCCGCCGCCAGCGGCGAGCCGGGCGACATCGTCGTCACCGGCGCCTCGCTGCTCGACAACACTGCCCGCGCCCTCAACCAGCAGCGGACCGCCGACAACACCGTCACCATCATCTCGTCCGACGCGATCGGCCGCTTCCCCGATCCCAACATCGCCGAGGCGCTGCAACGCGCTCCCGGCGTCGGCATCGAGCGCGACCAGGGCGAGGGCCGCTATATCAACGTGCGCGGCGCGCCCAGCGAGTGGACCGCCGTTTCGGTCGACGGCATCCAGATCCCCTCGGTCGATCCGACGACGCGCGCGGTCGACCTCGACACGCTGCCCTCCGACATCGTCGCCAATCTGGAAGTGACCAAGTCGCTGCTCCCCTATCAGGACGCCGACTCGATCGCGGGCGCGGTCAACATCACCACCCGCTCGCCCTTCGACCGCAAGGGCTTCGCGCTGACCGGCATGGCGGGGACCAGCTACAACCAGTATGGCAAGGGCAGCGACTATCGCGGATCGGCCGCGGTCAGCGACACCTTCGGCCCCGACCGCCAGTTCGGCCTGCTGCTCTCGGGCAGCTATTCGATGACCCATCGCCAGCCCGACAATGTCGAGAACACCTGGAGCCAGACGCCCGCGGGCCTGCGCGTCACCGAGACGCTGTTCAAGGATTACGTGACCAAGCGCCAGCGTATCGCGGGCACGGGCGCGTTCGAATGGCGCCCGTCGGACCAGACCCATGCCTGGGTGCGCGGCACCTATGCCCGGTTCGAGGATAACGAGTTTCGCGACCGCATCGGTATCCTCTGGAGCGAGGGCACGTTGCAGGCCGGATCGACCGACCGCGCCGCGACGTACCGCAACACCCGTATCGAAAAGCAGGTTCGCCACCGCGAGCAGGTGAACGAGATCTGGTCGGCGACCGCCGGGATCGAGCAGCGACTGGGCGAGGGCACGATCCGCGCGGACGTGGCCTATAGCGAAAGCTCGCAGACCTATCCGCGCCGTGACGAGCTGCTGTTCCGCTCCTCGCTGCGCCCGACCTTGTCCTACGACTTCGCCGATGTCGATCTGCCCAGCTATTCGCTGTTCACCTCGAAGGAGCATCTCCAGCTCGGCACGTACAGTTTCCGCGAGAACACCTATCGGTCGAACAGCACCAAGAATGACGAGCTGACGCTGGCGGTGCGTTCGGACGTGCCGCTGGGCGATTTCGTCACCCTGTCGGGCGGCGGCAAATATCGCGAGCGGCACATCAACGCCGACGAGGAACGCTTCCGCGACCGCCGCGCCTCGGCCGCGCCCTCGCAGAGCCTGGCGGGGCTGTTGTCCGACCAGGACTCGCGCAATTTCGGCTACGATCTGGGCAAGCGCTTCGACACCGGGCTGGCCGACGCCTATTTCGACGCGACCAAGGCCGCCTCGGAACGCCGCCTGCCGCAGTCGCTGACCGCCGACTATACCGCCGAGGAGAAGATCCTCGGCCTGTTCGGCATGGCCAAATACGTCAAGGACGGCACGACCCTGATCGCGGGGCTTCGTGTCGAGACCACCGATTTCGACGCCCGAGCGCCCAGCGTCTCGCGCACCGGCGCGGTGACGATGGCGCGCGGGCATAACGGCTATGCCGACTTCTTCCCCAACCTGACGCTGCGCCAGGCCTTCACGCCGAACCTGATCCTGCGCGGAGCGCTCAGCCGCGCGATCAACCGGCCCAATTTCCCGCAGATCGCCCCGCGCGTGCTGGAGACGTCCGAGGGCAACACGGTGCGCGTCGAGTTCGGCAACCCGGACCTGAAGCCGACCCTGTCGAACAATGTCGATGCGGGCCTGGAATATTACATCCGGCCGCTGGGCGTGATCTCGGTCAACGGCTTCTACAAGGACCTGTCCGACTATCGCTACACGCTGAACACGGTCGGCGTGTATAACGGCGTGGGCGGCGCGATCCTCAGCCGCCCGATCAATGCGCGCAAGGGCGAGCTGTACGGCGTCGAGCTGAACTGGCAGCAGCATCTGAGCTTCCTGCCGGGCGTGCTGGGCGGCCTGGGCGTGTTCGCCAACTATACCTATACCAAGGGCAGCGCGACCTTCGACGGGACCTATGCCGGGCGCAGCCGCTTTGCGCTGCCCGGCCAGTCGACGCATATGTGGAACGCCAGCGTCTTCTACGAGCGCGGGCCGGTCAATGTCCGCGTCGCCTATACCAAGCGCTCGGACTATCTGGACGAGATCAACGCCGACAACCCCGCGCTCGACCTCTATTGGGAAGGTCGCGGCCAGCTCGACGTGACGGGCAGCGTGCAGCTGGCGAAGGGCATCAACCTGTTCGCCGAGGGCAAGAACCTGACCAACACGCCGGGCGTGCGCTATTTCGGGCAGCGGTTCCGGACGTACGAATATGAGAAGTTCGGCTACACCCTGTTCGGGGGTGTGCGGGTGAAGCTGTAAGGCGCTGTTTGAAAACGTGCCGAGGCACGTTTTGCGGCACCGGCCCGCTCCCCCACCCGGCCTCCCATCAAGGATACTCTGTGGGAGGCCGGGTGGGGGAGCGGGCCGGTGCCGCCTTCCAAACGCCATGCGGGCGGGACCGAAATGGGACATTTGGCCGCCCGCCCCCGCCCGCTTCGCTACTGCAACATTTGCGATTGCCGGACCGGTCATGCATGGCATGGGTGCAAATGTCGCAACTTGAGCAGACGGACAGACGACGATCCTGCCCGTCCGGGGGTGTAGAATGAAGATCGCTGTTTTCGGCCTCGGCTATGTCGGAATGTCCAACGCGGTGCTGCTCGCGCAGCATAACAGCGTCGTCGCCGTCGACATCTCCCCGGAGCGGGTGGCGATGGTCAACGCGCGCACCTCGCCGATCGTCGATGTCGAATTGCAGGATTTCCTGACCAGCCGCACGCTGGACCTGTCGGCGACCACCGACGCGGCGGAGGCGCTGGCGGGGGCGGATTACGTGATCGTCGCGACGCCGACCAATTACGACGTCGACACCAACAGCTTCAACACCTCGTCGGTGGAAGCGGTCATCGCGCTGGCCAAGACCCATGCGCCGGAGGCCACCGTGGTCGTCAAGTCGACCATCCCGGTCGGCTTCGTCGACGATGTCCGCACGCGGCTGGACACGCAGCAGGTGATCTTCAGCCCCGAATTCCTGCGCGAAGGCCGCGCGCTCTACGACAATCTTCACCCGTCGCGGATCATCGTCGGCGAACAGTCGGAGCGCGCGCGCATCTTCGCCGACCTGCTGGTCCAGGGCGCGGAGAAGCAGGACATTGCCGTCCTGTTCACCGGCACCCGTGAGGCCGAGGCGATCAAGCTGTTCGCCAACACCTATCTCGCGATGCGCGTCGCCTTCTTCAATGAGCTGGACAGCTACGCGATCGCCGGGAACATGGACACGCGCCAGATCATCGACGGCATCGGCCTCGATCCGCGCATCGGCACGCACTACAACAATCCCAGCTTCGGTTATGGCGGCTATTGCCTGCCCAAGGACACCAAGCAGCTGCTCGCCAACTATTCCAGCGTGCCGCAGAACCTGATGCGCGCGATCGTCGATGCGAACCGCACCCGCAAGGATTTCCTGGCCGACCAGATCATCGCCAAGAAGCCGAGCCGCGTCGGCATCTTCCGCCTGACGATGAAGGCGGGCTCGGACAATTTCCGCCAGTCCTCGATCCAGGGCATCATGAAGCGGATCAAGGCCAAGGGCATCGAGGTCGTGGTCTTCGAACCCAGCCTGGCCGAGGACAGCTTCTTCGGCTCGAAGGTCTATCGCGACCTGAGCGCGTTCAAGCAGGACAGCGACGTCATCATCGCCAACCGCAACGACCCCGAACTGGCCGATGTCGCGGACAAGCTGTTCACGCGGGATATTTTCGGCTCGGACTGACGGGCGCGGTTCGGGGCTGATAGCTGCCCTCTTTTCTTCTCCCCTGGATAGGGGAGAGGGTTAGCGGAGCTTGCCAGCCTGCTGGCTAGCGCAGCTTGGGTGAGGGGTTGAGCGAGCCTCAAGGCTCGCGCGCGCTGTGCGCGCTCACCCCTCACCCCTCACCCAGCTCCGACTAAGCCTTTGCTTTCGCAAAGACCAAGTCTGCGCAACCCTCTCCCCTCTGCGAGGGGAGAGGGAAGAAAGAGTGCCAGCGCTCGTTGTTTCTCACCGACAAATCCGCACCCGCTCCCAACCGCGATATTCAGTCCAGCAGCGGTGATAGGGACGATACGGCCGGTAATAGGGCCGGTATCCATAGCCCGCATCGCGCCAGCCATAGCCGCCATCATACCCACCCCAGCGCGGAGGGGGAGGCGGTGGTGCGGGAGGTGGCGGAGGACCCCAGCCCGGAGGCGGCGGGGGCGGGGGCGGTCCCCATTCCTGCGCACTGGCATTTGCACTGAGCCCCAGCGTTGCGATCGCGAGGCCGGCGACAATGATACGCGTCACCTTCATGACTGGTCCCTCCATGCCCATCACCGGGCATGAATCGGGTCTACGACGCCCGAGGCTTCGGGAGGCTGAACGTGGTTGTTCTCTGGCGTTCAGGAATGGGCGCGTTCGGATGGCTGGTTCCGTCGCCTCACCCGAGCGAGACTCCTATGAACGCTGCCCGCCCACTAGCGAACAATCCAATCTTGGCTATCGTCGGGCCGTCGCTCTTTGTTTTTCATCGGCGTTGGGCGGCAATCCAACTCACGAGGGATGCATCTGTCGATGACCGTCGATCCAATATGGCTAGACCGGATTTACGAAACTGCTGTCGTCACCGAATGCTGGCCCACCTTGCTCGGCGATATCGCGCGATACCACGGCGCCACCGGCGCCATCGTCTTCACGCGAACGCCCTCCGCATTCAATTGGATGGCGGACGTCGCACACCAGGGCATGGCGCAGGAATATATAGATGGCGAATGGTATCGGGATCCCTATCCGCTACCCTTGGTGCGCGAGATGCATCCCGGCTTCCGGTGCGGTACCGACTATTACGACATTGAGGAGGTGGAGGCCTTTCCGGTCAACCGTGACTTTCTGCGTCCGCGCGGGATCATGGCCGATGCCTCGACGGTCGTTCAGGGTCCGCTGGACGATGTGGTGCAGATCAGCATTATCGGCTATCCAACCCAGGATGCGGCACGTCACGCCATCGCATCACTGGATCATGTACGTCCGCACCTCGCCCGCGCGCTCAGCCTGACATCGCAGATCATGGCGGCGCGAGCCCAGACGACCGTTTCGAGCCTTGCGCTTGGCGGGGTTCCGGCCGCCATCGTGGCGAGCGACGGACGTCTCAAGGCGATGAATGCGCCGTTCGAGAAGCGGATGGGTGATCAATGCCATACCGTCCGCCATCGCCTGCGTTTCGCTGACCCTTTTCTTGACCGCCAGTTCATCGAACAGCTGGCGACCGGCTTTGGCGACCGGCTTTGGCGACCGGCAGGTCCGTTCGATCGCCGCGCGGTTCTGCTTCAACGAACTGCCGCTGGTGATCCATCTCCTGCCATTGCGCGGAGCCGCACGCGACGTGGCGGACAGCGACGGTGTGCTGCTGATCATCGCTGCCGCATCCAATGCCAGTATGCCTGACATGCACGTGCTGCGGCTGCTGTTCGATCTCACGCCGGCCGAGGCGCGGCTGGTCCGTCTCATCATCGACGGAAAGTCGCTAGCGGCAGCGGCTACGGCACTCGGGATTTCGATCCATACCGCGCGGGTTCATCTCAAGTCGGTCTTCGGCAAGACCGGAATCAATCGCCAGGTCGATCTCGTGGCGATGCTGTCGGGTATCGGCCCGACGGCACCGGCCTAGATCGTTCGCGTTATTGCTCTGTACGAGGCGGCAAAGCATTCGGATCGTTCGATCCACACGCTCCGTGGCATGGGGCGCCATGCCCTGCCGGATTTAGGTCGGGCGGGATGAACGGTGGCAAGCACGCTTACCATGCTGTCCGTCATCGCCAAAATTGCGGAGTCCCTACTGCGGCATCGGCGGATTGCCCCGGGTATGACACCGGTTTTGCCGCGGTGGCTATCAGCCTCTCTAATCCAAATGGGTGATGTAGAAGTCGCACTGCTCTCCTAACCCGATCAACAAGACCTGGTTTTCGATTGGTCAGGGCATGGAGGTAGTATGAAATCAATATCGGCATTGGCGAACGGCCTTGTCCTTATCGCTTCGACCGTTGGCATCGGCTCCGTCTCAGGGAGTGCGCTGGCACAGGAGAGCGGAGAAGAGCGGTGCAGTCCGGACGGCTACGTCATGACGTATGAAAAGCGCAGCTATGGAGGCCGGTGGAGCAAGTCTGTTTTTCGTCGCTGCGATGCCAGCGGCAATAGCTCGCGCGACGACGACGAGGACCGGGATGATCGCCCCGTTACCCGTGGCCAAAGGGGTAGCGCACGACCGGAGGATGGCGATCGCAAATGCGTAGCCCATGAAATTCTTCAGTACGAACGCAATGAATTGGTCCCGGCAAACCAAGGGTGGAAAAGGACCTTCCAGTCATGCTGAGGGTGGCGGTTGCATCAGCAATATTTGCCCTGATGACAACCACTCCCGCACATGCCAAGCAGGTGACGTTAGCCTGTGAAACGTCTCAATGCCCGCCGGGTGTCCAGTGCCCACTGACAATCAGCTTCGGCTTCGACCCCGATCGTGGCAATTATACCGATGGCTATGGAGACGAGGTAGATGTTTCCAGCAACTATGTATCAAAGTTTGAAATTTCCAGTGATCTTTCGAAATCCTATATTGATGTAGGGCTATTTACCCTCGACCGGTATACCGGTATATTATTT